>NZ_JAZGQE010000022.1:0-41865 GCF_048593885.1 Yersinia sp. 1252 StPb PI
AATCGATATATTCCTTATAATATCGCCTTGCAACAAGATTCGCCGATTAGTACCCACAAACCAAGAGATATAGCCTATTAATTCATGGCCGCGTTATTTTCAATCAAGAAGATTAATTATCGAGCCACTGGTGCAATTTTTATTTTTCCGTCAAGCATCGGAACACTGCGAGGATATTAAGATAAGTTCCAATCGGGAATTATTACCCACTGAGGGAAATCTATCATAATAATGAGAGAAAGAGAGTGATTGAGTAGACATTCTTTCGCACCAGAATAATTTTTCTGACACAGATTATCCCTCACAGCCCTTTACGCGTCCACCAACCTTGAAGGTAAAATACTTGAATATCTGGGTATACATATCGATGGACATATCACAGACCTTGTCACGATCAACATCAGGAGTAGCTTGTTTTTCAGACACCTGTAAATCATTTCATGCACGAATCCGCTCTGTCGCCAGTTCGGATTAATATACTGGTAATAAATAATGCTCCCAACCCCAATTAGAATAATACCCGTAGAATAGCATCCATATTATTACGTTTATTTCTGTTACGTAATGTCGTTGCGATATCTGACAAAACCACACCAATACCTGGATATCATAACCTCCATCTAATTCACCGCTAGATCCTTTATACGATAAATATTAAAGTAATGAAACTATACTACTTACACGTATATTAAAATTCACAATATGCAGTAGCTACTCTAGCGAACGTACTAATTTACAGTGAATACTTAACCATTAGGCTGGTAGGTCATCTCGTAAAAATAAGCGCTAAACGGCAACTCATACCAAACTTGAGTACTCTCCAAAAGCGAAGGGAGGATTTTTGGCTCGCAGCGTGAATAGTCTTCTGTAGGATATTGGCGCTGACAGTATCCCCGAGGGCTATCGATAAAATCCATCTTAGGAGTGCGTTTAAGCACTAAAACTTTCCCTTCACTGTTCCCCATTTGAGGTTCAATAAAAAAGAAGCTGAGCTGAGATATGAGCGCCGTAATGCTAATAGCCACCACGACTATCCACAGATAAATAGAACGCATACAGAATTCCTGCAATGAGTAAACACGATTACTCTATCAGCTAACCTATAATGAACGCCAAAAATAATAGCAGTGGTTGTCCATCGCAGGAGAAAAAGCACTTTTATATTCAAATATTGCAGCCACAGCTCACTGGATCCCTGGGTTTATCAATGTCCGTGATTTTCGTGTGCAGCGGTAACCCCTCATCACGCCAGCCGGTGACACCTCCTATCATCTCTTTAACCGCATAGCCAAGTTTGCTCAAATTAACGGCGGCGCGGTGAACACCATTGCAGTGGGGACCAGCACAGTAAATCACAAATAATGTCGCTGGCGGATAGAGTGAAAGCAAAGTGGCATCCATTAATCGATGAGGAATATTGATAGCTCCCGGTAGGTGTAGCGTGGCAAACGCCGCCTCACTACGCACATCCACCAACACAAAATCTACATTACCTTGCTGCTGGCTGGTATAGACATCTGAGCAATCAGTTTCAAATGCTAAACGCTGGGCAAAGTACTGTAATGCGCGTTCTGCACAAGCCGGTGGGATCTGACTGACTAAACTGCTCATATGATTTCTCCATTCAATATTATGAAGCATCACTTTATGAAATGGCATTAGCCGATTACAGTGGCAGAAATGACAATAAACCACTGAGATACGCCAATGAATATTTCAACTGCATTAATATCTGCCAACAGACCAACGGAGGAGCCGGGATTAGTGGTGACGCTGGCTTACGACGGATTGTGCCTATTTGAGTTTGGTATTGCGCAGGAAATATTTGGTTTAGCTCGCCCTGAATTTGATTTTCCCTGGTACCGGCACCAAGTGGTAGGTGTAGATCAACACATCACTACGGCCAATGGCAGCCTACATATTCAAGTTGATACCGATTTGTCCCTACTGGAACAGGCTAAAACCATTGTGATACCCGGTTGGCGCAGCCCTGACGCTCTCCCTCCAACAGCACTTACCGAGGCTTTGCAGCAAGCAGTCGCACGTGGTGCACGCATTATATCCATCTGTTCTGGCGTTTTTGTACTGGCGGCTGCGGGGTTATTACAGGGGAAAAGCGCCACAACTCACTGGCGCTATACCGATTATCTGGCACAACACTATCCTGACATTCATGTCGATGCCAATGTGTTGTATGTAGATGAGGGGCAAATTATCACCTCTGCGGGTAGCAGTGCCGGTATTGATGCCTGCTTACATCTGATTACCCGTGATTTTGGGGCTAAAATCGCCAATCAGGTAGCACAGCGGTTAGTCATGGCTCCCCAGCGACGGGGCGGGCAACAGCAATTTATTCCGCTGCCGCTTGCCAAAGAAACGCATCGGGATATGGCAAAAATGATGCAGCAAGTGCGCGGGCAACTGGCCCAAAATTGGAGTGTCAGCCAGATGGCCGCCGAATTGGCACTCAGTGACAGGACATTTTTACGGCATTTTTCTGCCGCCACGGGCCAATCACCCAAAATATGGTTACAGCACGAGAGAATGCACAAAGCGAAAGAATTACTAGAAAGGGATCAGATGAGTATTGCGAGGATTGCCGAATATTGCGGATTTCAGACCATTGAAGGTTTTAGAAATGCATTTCGCCAAAAAGTAGGGATCACCCCTGCGGTGTATCGGCGGCAGTTTAAATATAACTAAGGGGATATTCCAGAGTAATGAATCAATATCGACGATTGTAGACAACAAAAAACCCCGCCGTGGCGAGGTTTTTAGGTTGTTGGTTAATCTTATTTAAGAGATAAGAATAATATTATTGAGGATATTATTGTCTGCTCCGGCTTAGGCCATCATCGCTATCGCAACTTTCCAACAATACTTTTTACCAACAATGCGTTTACCAAAAAAAATCTGACCTGAGCCAGATTTAATTACAGCTAAACGTGATAGATAGCAGTGTAAATTACAGTGCTACTACGTTTACAGCTGAAGGGCCTTTCTGGCCTTGCTCGATGCTGAACTCTACGTTCTGGCCTTCATCAAGAGTTTTGTAATCAGTGCCCTGGATTGCAGAGAAATGTACGAATACATCTTTGCTACCGTCAGCAGGAGAAATAAAACCAAAACCTTTACCAGCGTCAAACCATTTTACTAAACCAGTCATTTTATTAGACATAGAGATATTTCCTTCATTATTTGTGCCAAAACGTGGCAATTGTGGTCTGCTGATCAAGAGTTACTTATGGGGGCACTAAAGAAGGAAATTCGTCGGAGAAGTGATGTCTAAAAAATATCGCTTTAACTAGGAACTGCTTTACTTAAATGGCTTACATAAATAGGTCTGTGCTACAAACCGATGAAGCTATTAACGCATGCTGAGATATTAATAGCAAGGCTTATTTATTTTGAGTATTAAATGAATGATAAAAACAAATCGTGCATAAATTATGATATACCCTAAATAATTCAAGTTGCAGGAAGGCGGCAACGAAATGACCCCACGGAGTTGAGATAACGCAATGACTTGGGTGACAAATCTGTCAGGAGCAGATTTGAACGCTGCTTGCAGCGGCCTCGCAGAGGCGAGGCCTATGGACGGGCCGAGTAGTGATGGCAGCCAACGCACATGCAGTTTGAAGTATGACGGATATAAAACCAACTGTCCTACATCGTCCGGTGGCATCCTGTGCCGGGATAGAAAGACAGATTCTAGCGGGTGAGGTTATGCTCAGACTTCGTTATAATGCCAATGAAAATCGGAAGCCGTCATAAAGGAAAAGCAATGACAATGCGTGAGCTTGAAGTACAGTTTCTTAATGCAATGAGTGAGTTGCAGTCAACTTTTGAGAAACAGCATCAGACATGGCAGGCAAGCTACAATGCATTGCAACATGAACTGGAGCAGTCAAAAGCACGGGAAACAGCATTGCGTGCTAAAAATGATATGTTGCTTAGAAAACTTAATACTGCCAATACCTTACCAGAACAACATTCATTAGTTAGGCAGATTAAAGTGTTAGGTGCACATCTTGATGCTCTGGCGAAAGATGCTGCCGCTTTCAATCATCATCTGAATAATCAGCAAAAAAATAGCGATAATTTCAGTGGCGATAACCCTTAAACACTTCGTTGACTTTATCTACTCAGGCGATTTAACAGCCAGATAATTTTACGTTGTCAATTACACCTTTTATGGCGCAAAGAAACATTCAATGACGTGGATAATTATTGCTGTTTTGATCGTGGTTTTTATTGTCGGCTACCGTGTGTTGACATCAGATACCCGTAAAGCGGTGGATACACTGGCCAATTTACTGAAGATAAAACCGATTTACATTGAATCCATGTTGCAAGAGATGGGGCAACGTCAGACACAAATGTTTATCCGCTCCACCAGCAATGGCTATGCCGAGGATGTGAGAAAGGCGGCTTATCTGGTCTTTATTTACCAAACCTTTATCAAAGACTCTTCCGATGAAAATGTGATGCAATGGCGCAATACGCTGATTCGCTCACATATATCCCCAATGCTAACGGCCGAACATACCGAAGCGGCTTTGTTCTATTTCGCAGAACTGGATTTAGATGCCTTTGAATTGGCGCAATTCCGCCGACAATATAATATGCAGTTTAATCAGGAAGCTGACGCCGTATTGCATTGATTCTGGCGCTACGGCGCGGTGACATTTATTGTGCCAAGGCGAGCTGGTTTTACGGGTACATACTGTTTAGATAGCGCAATAACATTTCTCTTGAGCTAAAACCGTGGGCAATACCGTAGCGGTCATCAGCTTCACCGGCCAGATAGAGCGGAAACTCCACATACTTATCACTGATACGAATAGTTGCCGTGGGTGTGGCAAACAACAAGCTTTTATCTTTATGCGCTGGGTGAATAACCAATGCTGTCCTGCCCATTCGGGCTTCACGGTTAACATAAACGTAATGCTCCGCTTTACGATAACCGTAAGCCTGATCAACCGTATAATCCCGATCAAAACCGGCATTCTCCAGGACCTTAGCCACTTCATCTGGCCGTAAATACATTTATTTCCCCTCTTTTTGACTACTATTGAGCGACCTTACCGTAATAAATAAGGGAAACCACGTATTTATTGGCTCAAAACGACTATTTCGGAATAGTCTACACACCATTTTCATCTCATCAGCGTTGTTTCTACTCGACTGGCACGTTAATAATCCGTTGCTGGCGTGGTAGCGTCGCACGCCAAAACCGCCACAAAAAGAGGCTGACTGAGTTACGGATAATAAAATCTTATTCAGCCCCCAGTGAGGGCTTGTTTTCACGCCATTGCGATGGGGTAGTGCCCTTAACTCGCATAAACTCGCGATTAAAATTTGATTTAGTCTGGAACCCCGCCTCTAGCATAATATCGATCACTGGCAACTCCGTACGCATCAATAGCATCGCGGCATGATCGACCCGCAACTGATTAACGTATTGCGAAACATTTTGCCCCGTTTGCTGATTAATGGCCTGCGACACTTTGCGCGGGGCAACGCCAACTTTGCGCGCCAACGTTGATAAGTTGAGTTGACTCTCCAGATACAGATTATTTTTCTTTAAGGTCAATAAGATGACAGAGAAAAGCGCCTCCAGCGATTCAGCTAATGGCTTATCATCCGTTACCGCCAACTCAGCCGGCAGCGCAGCAATCGGCTCTTCACGATGTGCGCTGGTCGCCAGGGTGTAGCACATTGTTAACGTAATCAAAAGGTTGCTGAAGCTGGCTATTAACCCAGCCTGATTTCCGGCAAAAAATGCATAGTCAGCACTGATAATGATATCGCCCACCCCCGACCCAATCAGCAAGATAGCCATCAGAAGCCATAACCGGTAGCTAAGCCAAATTTTTTCCACAGAGATCTGTTGCAAACGATCCTCACCAGGGCGCAAGTAAACCAGCACCGCAAGGCCATAAGACAAATAACTGATAATGACCATTGCATCGAGCCACTGTGGCGCGATCCAGAGACAAATTGCCGTACCGATAGGGCCTAAAGCATGTATCCCAGACGGCCAAATACCCGCCCTCCTCTCCCCGGTTGTACGAAGGAGTGCTAAATAGGTCAGCGGGGGGATAGTCATAGCGACGATAGGTTGTAAGCCATTAAACAGGGCAAGATGATAGCCATAGCGCAAGCCAATCAACCCGCTTTGTAATGCACAAACCAGCAATAGCAGCAGTAAGAATCCTCTCTGCTTACCGGATTTAATCAAATGATAAAACAAACCAATACATAAAATTGATAACAGAAAAGAGACGGGGATCAGTGGCATAACCCTTGCCTTAACAAGTGGATATCGTGAATAACGATTTTGTAGTGTAGACAGCCAGATAAGCGAAAACAAGCAGGTCCAGGGACTGGATCATGATCGAGGTCGCGGCTAAATGCCCTTCCCTCTAAGCTGACAAAGAACTCAATCAGTCAGGATATTAAATCATGAAAAATGCTGTGCTGTGCTTCTGTTTTTTGCTGTTTTTCCCGATGGTCAGTTATGGCTGGCAAACAGCGGTTACTCACATTTCATTCAATGACACTCAACGCCAGCGCCAACTTGATAGCTTAATTTATTATCCAACAGCGAAACAGGGAACAACGGCCCTACTGGGTGATAGTGCCGTCTTCAACGGTATCTCGGTTTTACCTGATGCCCCCCTTGCCACAGGCCAATTTCCATTGATTGTCCTCAGCCACGGCAGTGGTGGCAACAATACCAGTATGGCGTGGTTGGCAGATAAGCTGGTGCAGCAAGGTATGGTGGTAGTCGCAGCCAATCACCCAGGCAGTACCACTGGTAACTCTATACCGGCCAAATCAGCACAGCTATGGTTACAAACTGAAGATATCTCTTTTATTATTAGCACATTACTGTCTGATTCGCGCTGGAAGTCGGTACTGGATAATCAGCCTATTGGGGTAATTGGCCATTCGAAAGGGGGTTATAGTGCTATTGCGGCATTGGGTGCAACGCTTTCATTTCCACGTTTCATTGCCGGCTGCCAACAGCAGCCCGAACAAGCCAACTGCCAGTTTTATACCCGTGCGGAGGTAAAATTAAAGGCACTTCCAGTGCGGAAAATTGAAGGAAATTATGCTGATAAACGTTTACGTTTTGCGGTCGCTTTAGATCCCGGCATGGTGCCTTTTTATCAAAACAGTAGTCTGTTTCATTTAACAGCCCCACTGCTTCTGATTAATGCTCACTATTTTATCTCACCGAATATGGCACTAAATCTGGGCGGGAGTGAGTGGATAAAGCGGCTTAATCCGCCAAGTATAACCACAATAACCTTAGCCCACAGCGGACATTTCGATTTTCTGCCAACATGTAAACCGACAGCCCGCGCAGTTCTGGCTCAGGAAGGCGAAGACTTTATCTGTGCGACGTCAGTGACGGAAAGAGAAAAGTTACATCAGCAAACGGTTCAACAGATTGTTGAGTTCCTGCATCAACAACATATTTTGCACTGATATTTCAATATAATAATGGTGACGCACAAGCCATCCAAACTGTACGAGGCTAAATAAAGGTGTCGGTAAGAAACAGCACACAGGCAAGTGATACACCACATAGGGTCATCACACTGAAAATCAGCTCGAACAGATAACGATTGATCATGATGGTTAGCCTATAAAAAAAGACACCCGGCGTTAACCGGGTGTCTGGAATTGGCTAGACTGTGCGGTACGGAGTGCCCGCATTCCGGCATAATTATGCTGCTGGCGCTGTTGCTGATTTTTTAACCGCTTTATGGTGTTTTTTAGCGGCTTGGGCTTTCTGAGCTGGCTGAGCTGGCGCTTTTTTCACGTGTTTTTTAGCGGCCTGTGCTTTTTGAGCAGGTGCTTTTTTCACATGTTTTTTAGCAGACTGTGCTTTTTGTTCTGTGGTTTGTTTGGTTGCTTTATGTTTTTTATGGTGAGTTGCTTTAGCTGGTGCTGCATTTTCTGCGGCAGGCGCAGCAGTAGTGCTGGTTGCAGCTGGTGCTGCTGTAGCGGCCGCAGTAGTTTCAGCAGCGAAAGCAACAGAAGACAGACCCATGGTTGCAGCAACGATCAGCGCTAATACTTTTTTCATTTTAAAATCCTCAGAGTTTGTTTCGCTAAGCCCCCGGTGGGGCCGTTGAAAGAATCATAGAGGAATCAATTTTTCCTTTCCGTGAGTCATTGGTTTCGCTAAGTAACCAAATGTACAAAGTAATAGTGATTATTATTTACGCCATACATTATGAATCACGCTATTTAAAAGCAGCCCTGTTCGGGAGGCATGGTGGTTAATTATCCCCTCGCCTTCGGATTAGTCCTGAAGCGCATGTCACATCGACGTGATGGACTATGCTTAATGTTCATCAGGCAAAACGGAGAGTCAAATGTTCAAGAAATCAGAAAAAATTGAAAGAGATCTCAATCAGGACGTGACCCTTCTGGCAGATACTCTTGACGATGTATTGCGTTCATCAGGTGAGAAAACCAAAGAGGAACTGACCAAAGTGCGCCACAATGCCGAAGGTGTATTACGTGATGCGCGAGCGCGTTTCAACGGTTCGACCAGCCTAAAACAGCATGCCCGAGATGTTGCAGGTAACGCAGATGACTACATCCGCGACAAACCATGGCAAGGTGTCGGTATTGGTGCTGCGGTCGGTATCGTACTGGGTGTGCTGTTAGCACGCCGTTAAAAATAATCGGATAGCCGATAAACCGCCGGTATTTTATCCCCCTCATTGCTGTGTCTACTTATAGGGATGACGATATCTGGCAGTTTGGTTAATCGGTGGCCCCAGTGATAATAGATGCACTGCGGGCCAATTCTCTTACCCGGTAAATAGCGGTTATTAACCAGACGTAGGGTTATTAAGAGACATAGAAGTAATAACTTTGGCCAATAGGGCCACCAGCCGATCAGTTTCTGCCACAGAAGTGAGATTAGTAAATCCCATCAACAATCCATTTCCACCGGTTGCCTGGCTCGTTTCTGCCAACGCCCAATCTGATAGCGCCTGAACCGCTAACCCTTGCTGCCGCGCCCGTATTGCTACGGCATAATCAGCAAAACCCTTATCCAATCGCGCCAGTAATTGTATCCCTCCAGCTTGCTGTTCAACCTCAACAACGCCTGCCAACTGCCGCCTCAGACTTGTCGATAGCATCTCACGCCGTTCGGCATATAAATGACGCATACGTTTCAGATGGCGATAAAAATGCCCCTGATTGATAAACTCCGCCACACTGGCCTGTATCAGTGGTGGGCTGGTACAAATGCGTAACTGGCATCGCTGATTAAATAGTGCCACCCGTTGTGCTGGAACGACCAGATAAGCCAGCCTCAGTGCCGGAAACATCACTTTGCTGAAGGTACCGGCATAGAGCACCCGCCCCTGCCGGTCCAACGTTTTCAGCGGTGGCAGTGGCCGCCCTTGATACCGGAACTCACTGTCATAGTCATCTTCAATAATCCATGCATGCTGCTGATCGGCCCAATCCAACAGGGCAATACGTCGTGCCAGACTGAGCGCCACCCCTAACGGGCTTTGATGGGCTGGGGTGACGATGGCAAAACGTGCCTGGGGGCAGTCGTTAATTGCCGCACCGACATCCATTCCGTCCTGATCAACTGCGACCGGATGCGGAATAAGCCCAGCTTCGCGAATCAGTTGCCGTGTCACAGGATAGCCTGGATCCTCCAACCAGCCACGATCGCCCGGTTGCAGTAAGGTACTGATCACCAGATCCAGCAATGACTGATAGCCTGAGCAAATAAAAACTTGTTCAGGCTGGCAACTCACCCCGCGTGATAACTGTAAGTAATGTGCTATTGCTTCGCGCAATAACCCAAGCCCGGTAGCGGGGGGATGTCCAAGGGATGATGCGGTGAGATTATGTAACTGTTTGGCCATGATTCGCCCCCATTGCGCTCGGGGGAAAGCGTCCAGCGCCGGTAATCCTAGCTCGAAGGGCCGCGCCACCGGACTAACCGTTGAGACTTTATTCACCACAACAGGTTGCGCACTCTGAGTTAATGGCAGCAAAGGGGCATCACGTAACTGAGCTGAAACGTAAGTCCCACTCTGCCCACGACTTTGCAAATACCCCTCGGCAATTAATTGACCATAGGCATTTTCCACCGTACCTCGTGCCACCCCCACTTCACTGGCTAGCACCCGAATCGAGGGTAACCGCGAGTCAGGCAGCAATACCCCTTGCACGATGGCATCTTTAATACGCTGATAAAGCTGACGGTAGACCGGCTCGTTTTGTCGGCTATCCAGGCTCAGAAGATGTGAAAAAACCCTCATCATGACCCACTAAAATAAGTAATTTATGGCTCTATAGTATAGGTCATCACCGCGCTAGAGTAGCGCCATACTCTACGGTACCTCACAGGAACATATCATGGTTGCACAACGTCTTTATTTTTCCGAACTTTCACCTACAACCTATAAAGCACTGGTTAATGCGTCTCTCTCATTAGATAAGAGTTCGTTACCCAAAGCATTGATAGAAATGATTTTTATGCGGGTATCACAAATCAACGGCTGTGCATTCTGCTTGAATATGCACGGTAAATTCTTGCGTGAGAACGGTTTTGATAATGCCAAAATGGATGTGATAGCTGGCTGGCGTCTCAGTAATGCATTTACTGAAGCAGAAAGAGCAGCATTAGACTGGGCAGAAGCGGTGACTTACATCACCACCAGTGGCACACCTGATAATATCTTCGACGCCTTAAAAGTACATTTTACCGATGCTGAAATTTCCGATTTAACTTTTGCTATCAGTATCATGAATGCCTTTAACCGCTTAGCCGTCAGCCTGCGCCAGTAAATCATCTTGCCCGCAACAACTCCGCAATAGAAATATTTTTATCCTCCTTATTATTACTAAATCTACCGCCAGCCCCGTGCTGGCGGCCCTGTCGCTGAACAATGCATGAATTCTCAATAAATAACTACATGTAGTGTGGTTGAATTAAATAAACACTAGATATAGTATTTATTTTATCACCTACGGAAATGAAACCGCAGTTGATTATCAGAGGCAGGTCGTCGCGGCACCTTAACAACCTGACTAATCCGCCTTTCCTCATTACAAAAGGTAAATGCGAATCATGAGTATTATTATTTACAGTAAACCTGATTGTGTCCAGTGCAATGCCACTTACCGAGCATTCGACAAACAAGGAATAGCCTATCAGGTCATTGATTTAACAGCAGATTTACAAGCATTAAATCATGTGAAATCTCTTGGTTATCAACAGGTGCCAGTGATTGTTGCCGGCAATGAACATTGGTCCGGCTTCCGCCCTGACAAAATTAACGCACTGGTTCAGGCCGTCAGTGCCTGATGGGGGGACAAGATGAATCCGCTGGTCTATTTTTCCAGCTCGTCGGAGAACACTCACCGTTTTGTCGGGAAGCTGGAACTCCCGGCAATACGTATCCCTATTGCCGGTGCCCGGAAAACACCGCAGATCGAGCAGCCCTATATTTTGTTAGTACCCAGTTATGGTGGTGGCAGCCCGATAGGAGCAGTACCGATTCAGGTGATCCGTTTTCTAAATGATCCACACAACCGTTCATTGATTCGCGGCGTTATTGCTGCGGGTAACACTAATTTTGGCGACGCCTATTGTCTGGCAGGGAAAATCATCTCCCAAAAATGTCAGGTTCCTTATCTGTATCGTTTTGAACTACTGGGTACAGCAGAAGATGTGGCTAACGTGCGCAAGGGAGTAACTGAATTTTGGCAACGACAGAACTGAATATCACTGATCCATCCAGTAGCGAGCTTGACTATCACTCACTGAATGCGATGCTAAACCTCTATGATGCTGATGGACGTATCCAGTTTGACAAAGACCGGTTGGCGGCACGTCAATATTTCTTGCAACACGTCAATCAAAACACCGTGTTCTTCCACAATTTGCAAGAAAAACTCGATTATCTGGTCGAAGAAGGATATTACGAGAAAGAGGTGCTGGCTCAGTACGATTTCAGCTTTATCAAAAGCTTATTCCAGCAGGCCTATAGCAAAAAATTTCGTTTTCCCACTTTCCTTGGCGCCTTTAAATATTACACCAGCTATACCCTGAAAACCTTTGATGGCAAACGTTATCTGGAACGCTACGAAGACCGTGTTTGCATGGTGGCGCTAACACTGGCAGCAGGTGACCCGACACTGGCGCAAGAACTGGTAGAAGAGATAATCTCTGGTCGATTCCAACCGGCCACCCCGACATTCCTCAATTGTGGTAAAAAACAGCGTGGTGAGCTTGTCTCCTGCTTCTTGTTACGCATTGAAGATAATATGGAATCAATTGGCCGCTCTATTAACTCAGCGCTGCAATTGTCTAAACGTGGTGGCGGGGTCGCTTTCCTACTAAGTAATATTCGTGAAGTCGGTGCGCCAATCAAACGGATTGAAAACCAATCCTCCGGCGTCATCCCTATCATGAAAATGCTGGAAGATGCCTTTTCTTATGCTAACCAGTTGGGCGCACGGCAAGGTGCGGGGGCGGTATATCTCCATGCCCATCACCCCGATATTTTACGTTTTCTGGATACCAAACGCGAAAACGCCGATGAAAAAGTTCGTATAAAAACCCTCTCATTGGGTGTGGTTATCCCGGATATTACCTTTGAGCTGGCGAAGAATAACGAAGAAATGTACCTGTTCTCTCCTTACGATGTAGAACAGGTTTACGGTTTACCGATGTCAGAAATCAGCATCAGCGAAAAATACCGCGAGATGGTCAATGACAAGCGCATCCATAAAAGCAAAATCAAGGCACGCGAGTTCTTCCAGATTCTAGCCGAGATCCAGTTTGAATCCGGCTATCCCTACATGATGTTTGAGGACACGGTTAATCGCGCCAATCCGATTAAAGGTCGAATCAATATGAGTAACCTGTGCTCAGAAATTTTGCAGGTTAATTCACCAACCGAATACAACGACGATCTTAGCTATCGCCATATCGGTAAAGATATCTCTTGTAACCTTGGTTCGATGAATATCGCGCATACCATGGATTCACCAGACTTTGGCAAATCGATTGAAACCGCTATTCGTGGGCTGACTGCCGTCTCCGATATGAGCAATATCCGCTCAGTACCCTCTATCGAGAAAGGTAATCAAGAATCCCATGCCATTGGCCTGGGGCAGATGAATCTGCACGGTTATCTGGCCCGCGAGCATATTTTCTACGGCTCTGAAGAGGCGCTCGATTTTACTAATATCTACTTTTATAGCGTGGTATATCACGCCATCCGCGCCTCGAACCAACTGGCAATAGAACGAGGCCACCACTTTAAAGGCTTTGATCAGTCAGATTATGCCTCGGGCACTTATTTCACAAAATATGTCGAGCAGAGCTGGCTGCCTAAAACCGCCAAAGTACAGGCACTATTTGCTCAGGCCGCTATTGTACTGCCCGATCAGCAAGATTGGGCCGCGTTACGCCAGTCAGTGATGGAACACGGTATTTATAACCAGAACTTGCAGGCGGTGCCGCCTACCGGTTCTATTTCCTATATCAATCATTCGACATCGAGCATTCACCCGATTGTCTCACCGATTGAGATTCGCAAAGAAGGCAAGATTGGCCGAGTCTATTATCCCGCACCTTACATGACTAACGATAACCTTGAATATTATCAGGATGCTTACCAGATAGGGCCGGAGAAAATCATTGATACCTACGCTGAGGCAACACAGCATGTCGATCAAGGGCTATCACTGACCCTGTTCTTCCGTGATACCGCCAGTACCCGCGATATTAATAAAGCGCAAATTTATGCCTGGAAGAAAGGGATTAAGACCATTTATTACATCCGGCTGCGTCAGATGGCGCTCGAAGGCACTGAAGTCGAAGGTTGTGTTTCTTGCTCGCTGTAATTCGCGGCACTGAATGAATAAAAATGGTTGATAAGGAAAATGATATGAACGCAGTAAAACCGATAACACACGTCAGTGCCATTAACTGGAATAAGATTGAAGACGATAAAGACCTGGAAGTATGGAACCGCCTGACAGCTAATTTCTGGTTGCCGGAAAAAGTCCCACTATCAAATGACATTCCCTCTTGGGCAACGCTGACACCTAATGAACAACAGCTTACGATTCGGGTTTTTACCGGCCTGACACTGCTGGATACTATTCAGAATACATTGGGTGCGCCGGCTCTGATTAAAGATGCCATTACCCCCCATGAGGAAGCGGTATTCTCGAATATCAGCTTTATGGAAGCGGTCCATGCTCGCTCTTATAGCTCTATTTTTTCTACTCTTTGCATGACATCTGATGTGGACGATGCCTATCGCTGGAGTGAAGAGAATGGCCCACTACAAAATAAAGCCAATATTATCTTACAGCACTATCATAATGATGACCCACTGAAGAAAAAGATAGCCAGTGTATTTCTGGAATCATTTTTATTCTATTCCGGTTTCTATTTACCGATGTATTGGTCCAGCCGGGCAAAATTAACCAACACTGCCGATCTTATTCGATTAATCATCCGTGACGAGGCAGTACATGGTTATTATATCGGCTACAAATTTCAGAAAGGGTTGGAGAAAGTCGACAATAGTCGCCGCCAGGAAATAAAGAACTTTGCCTTCGATCTGCTGCAAGACTTATATGACAATGAGGTGCGCTACACCGAGGACCTGTATGATAAGGTTGGCTGGACCGAAGATGTCAAAAAGTTCCTTCATTATAATGCCAATAAAGCATTAATGAATTTAGGTTATGAAGCCTTATTCCCCGCCAGTCAAGCAGCAGTCAGTCCGGCCATTCTGGCGGCATTATCACCAAATGCAGACGAGAATCACGATTTCTTCTCCGGTTCTGGTTCCTCTTATGTGATTGGCAAGGCAGTCAACACCGAAGACGAAGATTGGGATTTTTAAGCGTTCCCTATCGGTGCCCCACCCTCACTTTTATGGCATAAAAATGAGGCGATCCACATCCACTGGCAGCCGCAGCAAGGCTGCCCTCTATTGGGTGATGATTTAATGCCTCAGTCACCTTGTAAACTCACCACCACATATCCGCTATATTTACCTACGCAATGAACAGAACCACAACTAAAAACTGAAATTATTACCTGACTACTAATTTAGGCGCAGGCCAGTATATCAGGGGGATTCAGCATGTCTCTTGTGACGATAAAAATGTCATATCAGCATGATGACGGATGCTCAAACCGAAGGCTGACCACAAGAAAAATCGAGGGAATATAATCAATAACAGTATACTCAATAGAATGAATATATATGGACAATATTCACGCTATTAACTGGCTAATTATAGCCCACTCAGCATATCAATATTAAGCAAGATGTGAACATCAAAAAACCACAATATTAACGTATATAAATTAACAGATTAAAAAGATATATACTGAGATAAGGACTATTGCAATTCAGATTATAAGAACATTGAGGGTTGTCTCAGATTCTCATTGTGTTAGGGTATATGGCGCTCTATTTTTTCATCAGGATAACATTGATCGAATAAACATAATTCAAAATTGACAGAGGAATACACCAGCTGCATGGCAATTAAACTCGAAGTAAAGAATCTATATAAAATATTTGGTGAGCATCCAGAACGGGCTTTTAAGCTGCTTGAATCAGGTAAGAATAAAGAGCAGATATTTGCCAAAACGGGTTTGTCCGTTGGCGTTAAAGATGCCAATCTGGCCATTGAAGAAGGCGAGATATTCGTCATCATGGGGTTATCCGGTTCTGGTAAATCCACCCTGGTACGCCTTCTCAATCGTCTGATAGAACCCACCCGTGGAGAAGTACTGATCGATGGCGAAGATATTGCCAAAATATCTGATAGTGCCCTGCGCACCGTACGCCGTAATAAGATCAGTATGGTCTTTCAGTCCTTTGCATTAATGCCCCATTTGAATGTTCTCGATAACACCGCATTCGGTATGGAGCTGGCTGGCGTCCCTTTGCAGGAACGTCACGACAAAGCGCTGGAAGCACTGCGTCAGGTGAGTCTGGAAAGCTACGCCCACTCCTACCCCGATGAACTTTCCGGCGGGATGCGTCAGCGCGTCGGTTTAGCCCGGGCGATGGCCAATAACCCTGACATCTTATTAATGGATGAGGCCTTTTCAGCGCTAGACCCCTTAATACGTACAGAAATGCAAGATGAGCTGGTCAAATTACAGGCCAAACATCAAAGGACCATTGTCTTTATCTCTCATGATTTGGATGAAGCCATGCGCATTGGTGATCGTATCGCCATTATGCAGGGCGGCGAAGTAGTACAGGTCGGCACCCCGGATGAAATACTGAATAATCCGGCTAATGACTATGTGCGCACCTTCTTCCGTGGCGTCGATATCAGCCACGTCTTTAGTGCCAAGGATATCGCGCGCCGTCGCCCGGTATCATTAATTCGTAAAACCCCGGGTTTCGGCCCTCGTTCAGCGTTAAAACTGCTTCAAGATGAAGACCGCGATTATGGCTATGTGCTGGAGCGCGGGCAGAAGTTTATTGGCGTGGTATCGATAGATTCACTGAAAAAAGCCTTGGCGGAGAGCCAGTCGCTGGATAGTGCCTTACTGGCCGATCCAGCGCCGGTTCCCGCAGATATGCCCCTCAGTGAGTTGATTTCACTGGTTGCCCAGGCCCCGTGTGCGGTCCCTGTGGTCGGTGAAGACAACAGTTATATCGGTATTATTTCCAAAGCCATGCTGTTGCAGGCTTTAGATAAGGAGACGCCAAATGAGTGATCCAATTCAAAGCAGTACCCCCGTAGACAGTAATCCTTGGGCGACGGATGCGGCAGCTTCAGCAGCACCGGCGGCAACAGATACCGCCCCTCAGACACTGTCAGCCGCTGTTGACCCGTGGGGAGCGAGCATGGCAGAGGGTAGCCATGCCGCCAGCAGTACCAGCCATGAGGTTGCTTCTCAGGCCGTTCAGAGCACTGCGACACAAAGTACCGATTGGTTGAATAGTACTCCGGCCGCTGCTCCCGAGCATTTCAGTCTGATGGATCCGTTTCATAACACTTGGGTGCCACTGGATTCCTGGGTCACCCACGGTATCGACTGGGTTGTGCTGAATTTTCGCCCCCTGTTCCAGGGTATTCGTGTGCCGGTTGATTTTATTCTCAGTGGCTTTCAGCACCTGCTACTGGGCATGCCAGCACCGATCGCCATTCTGGTTTTCGCGCTGATCGCCTGGCAGTTCTCCACCTTAGGAATGGGCGTAGCAACCCTGATATCACTGGTTGCTATTGGCGCTATCGGTGCGTGGTCACAAGCAATGGTGACACTGGCGCTGGTTCTGACTTCGCTGTTCTTCTGTATTCTTATCGGGCTACCGATGGGGATATGGCTGGCACGCAGTAATAATGCCGCACGTATAATTCGGCCGTTACTGGATGCCATGCAGACTACACCAGCATTCGTTTATCTGGTACCCATCGTCATGCTGTTCGGTATCGGTAACGTCCCCGGCGTGGTCGTGACCATCATCTTTGCGCTGCCACCCATTGTTCGTCTGACCATTTTGGGCATCAAACAGGTACCAGAAGATCTTATCGAAGCCGCTGAATCCTTTGGTGCCAATCCACGCCAATTACTGTTCAAAGTGCAGTTACCGCTGGCGATGCCAACCATCATGGCAGGCGTGAACCAAACCCTGATGCTGGCACTGTCGATGGTAGTCATCGCCTCGATGATTGCTGTAGGGGGCTTAGGTCAAATGGTACTGCGCGGTATTGGCCGCCTTGATATGGGGCTGGCCGCAGTCGGTGGTGTCGGTATTGTGATTCTGGCGATCATCCTTGACCGCCTGACCCAATCATTAGGCCGCGATCGCCGTACCAAAGGCATTGGCCTCTGGTATACAGCCGGCCCGATTGGGCTTATCACCAAACCCTTTAGAAATACTAAGTAATTTCAAATTATTACGCTCAAATTTAAGCGTAATTGTCGCAGGCAGTTTGGACATGGACAGCGCGCAATCACCGCAACGTACATACAGTACGTAAGGATGATGAGCACTGTCCTCGTTCAAAATGGCAAGTAAAATAGCTTAAAAAGGAACAACTATGCGTTCGACAGGAATCTGGGCCTTGGCCCTCACCACACTGATCAGCACTCAGTTATCCGCCGCAGAATTACCGGGCAAAGGCATCACTGTCCAGCCGCTGCAAAGTACCATTTCGGAAGAGACCTTCCAGACCTCTCTGGTCAATAAAGCCTTGGAAAAACTCGGTTACGATGTCCAACCGACCAAAGAGGTAGATTACAACGTCGCGTATTCAACTATCGGCGCAGGTGATGCCACCTATCTGGCGGTAAATTGGGAACCACTGCATAACGACCAATATAATGCTGCCGGTGGCGATGCCAAATTTTATCGTCAGGGTAACTATATTGAAGGATTGGCACAGGGTTATCTGATCGATAAAAAAACCGCTGATAAATACCACATTACCAATATTGAGCAGCTAAAAGATCCGAAAATCGCCAAATTGTTTGATGCTAATAACGATGGTAAAGCCGACCTAACCGGCTGTAACCCAGGTTGGGGCTGTGAAGCACCGATAAATCATCAGATCAAAGCTTATGGTCTGAGCGATACCGTTATCCATAATCAGGGTAACTATGCCGCGATGATTGCCGATACGATTACACGTTACAAAGAAGGCAAACCAATCCTGTATTACACCTGGACACCTTATTGGGTCAGTGATGTATTGGTGCCGGGCCGTGACGTAGTATGGTTGCAGGTTCCCTTCTCTTCCCTGCCAGATAAAACTATCGACACCAAGCTGTCTAACGGTGCGAACTACGGCTTCCCACCGAGTGTGATGCATATCGTGGCTAACAAAAAATGGGCTGAAGCTAACCCGGCCGCCGCTAAGCTGTTCTCTATCATGAAATTATCGATTAATGATGTGAATGCTCAGAACATGCGGATGCACGCGGGTGAATCGTCAGATGCCGATATTGAACGTCATGTGAATGGTTGGATTCAGGCCCATCAGGCCACCTTTGATGGTTGGGTAAAAACAGCGGCGCAAGCAGGTAATGCGAAAGCTACGCAGTAAATTCTAAATGGGTTTATTGATGTGTTACCCAAGGGGGGAGTTCTATTATTTTGCCCCCCAGCGGCTTCAAGTACCAAGGGTATAGATACAACGAAGCCCCGAGTTAGCAATAACTCAGGGCTTCTGAATGTTGGCGGTGCGGACGGGACTCGAACCCGCGACCCCCGGCGTGACAGGCCGGTATTCTAACCGACTGAACTACCGCACCACGCTGCTGTTCCGGTTAAGAACGAGACGGATATTACGTATGGAATGCAATCTCGTCAATACTTTTTCCAGCAAAATAAGCCGGTTGCGCAGTTTTTCATCTGGAAATCATTTTATTCTGCATTTGCACTATCTTCCGATTCAAGCGGCATCCGCCACAAACAACTGCCGCCCTTCTTCATCACCAAATCCAGACGCGATTCATGGGCTGACAACTCCTCTTCAGCCGCATAAATTACTTTCAACGCAGATGCTGGCCGGGTAATACGCTGGATATTTTCAGAAGAATCATTCTGCGACTGATCACCTTCCATAGAGAAAGACAGAGACGTCTGACCGCCGGTCATCGCCAGATACACTTCTGCCAGAATTTCGGCATCGAGTAATGCGCCGTGCAACGTTCGCTTGGTATTATCTATCAGATAGCGATCACATAACGCATCAAGGTTATTACGCTTGCCGGGGAACAGGCGGCGCGCCAATAACAGGCTATCGGTGATGGTACAGAAGGTTTCCGTTTTCGGAATATCTTGCTGCAACATACGGAACTCGTAATCCATAAAGCCGATATCAAACACCGCATTATGAATGACCAGTTCAGCACCACGGATAAACGCGAGAAACTCCGGTGTAATATCAGCAAATGTGGGTTTATCAGCCAGAAACTCATCACTGATACCATGGACACCGTAGGCCTCTGGGTCGACCAGACGGTCCGGTTTCACATACACATGGAAGTTTCTGCCGGTCAGACGGCGGTTGATCACTTCAACAGCACCGATCTCAATAATCCGATGGCCTTCATAATGAACGCCCAGCTTATTCATACCAGTGGTTTCAGTATCCAGAACAATCTGTCTGGTCGGGGTAACTTGCATATTGCCAGTGCTCATAGCGCTCGTTTATGTCAGACTTAACGTTTAAACAGATAGGAAGAGTCTACCAGAGATGACTAAACAGGTAGAAATTTTCACCGACGGATCTTGCCTTGGCAATCCTGGCCCCGGTGGTTATGGCGCAATTATGCGTTACAAACAACATGAAAAGACCTTTAGTGCTGGCTATCGTTTGACAACCAACAACCGTATGGAGTTGATGGCTGCTATCGTCGCCTTGGAGGCATTGACATCACCTTGCCACGTGACGCTCAGCACTGACAGCCAATACGTGCGTCAGGGCATCACACAGTGGATCCACAACTGGAAAAAGCGCGGGTGGAAAACCACAGACCGCAAACCGGTACGTAACGTAGATTTATGGCAACGGCTGGATCTGGCAATCCAAGGCCATACCGTACAATGGGAATGGGTTAAAGGCCATGCTGGCCATCCTGAAAATGAGCGCTGCGATGAACTGGCACGCCTTGCGGCCAATTCACCGACACAAGACGATATTGGTTATATCCCCAACTAACTCTTCTTACCTGACGTTGCCACGGTATTAGTGGCTTTCACACACCGAATCAAGGTTGGTCGCGATAACTTTTGGTTGCGCCAACCGCACGGCTAAACCAAGGCTTACGTGCACCAAACTTCATCGGATTAAATGTTAAAGGTATGGTGCGCTTACGGGCCACAATCAGGCTGACACACCCCAGCGCATGTAGATGGGTGCTGATAAAGCGCCCACCTTCTTTATGCCAGGGTAAAACGTGAAAGCACGACATATGCATAACTTCATAATTCAGCAAACTCAGCCAATCCAGCAAACGCATCTGAGTAAACATTCGGCTAATATAAGGCTGGCGCTGGCGTAATATTGGCACCAGCTTGCCGGCACCCAGCACACTCATCGGATTGAAGTTACTGATAATCAACCAGCCGTCATCAATAAGCACCCTATCTGCCTCACGCAAAATACGATGTGGATCAGTGGCATAGGCTAAAGAATGAGATAACAGACAGGCATCCACTGACTTTTCAGCAAAAGGTAACTGGTATGGGCTGGCCAGCACCTGCATATTAGTACCTTGTTCCCCCACATTAACCTGATGGGAGATAGCACATTTATCGCTGGCGATTTCCGCACTCAACTGGCCTATTTTCAACAGATGAAAACCAAATAGCTTCGGCCACCAAGGTTGTAATTGCTGTTCAAGCGCCGCACGGTAATACTCTCCCCAAGGTAACTCCGCCCAAGATGCGGGCGCATCGATCTGTTGGTGTGTTTGCGCTGGTTTCATGTTTCTACCCAATAGATTTCAAGGTGCAGGAAGGTGGCAAGTAAGTGAACCCCGATAAGCTAATCCCCGTAAGTGATGCGGATGAACGGGAGCCGCCAATACACCTGCGATTTGAAAGATGACGGGTATATTATCTTCTTTCACACTCAAGCGGTTGCCAACAAAAAAGAGGTAT
This sequence comes from Yersinia sp. 1252 StPb PI, assembly GCF_048593885.1. Classification (NCBI taxonomy): domain Bacteria; kingdom Pseudomonadati; phylum Pseudomonadota; class Gammaproteobacteria; order Enterobacterales; family Yersiniaceae; genus Yersinia; species Yersinia sp. 1252 StPb PI. The sequence goes on from NZ_JAZGQE010000022.1 coordinate 21,681, forward strand.
CCAATGAATCTTATCAGTATTCCGGCATTTCAAGACAATTACATTTGGTTATTGGCAAACCCACAAAAACACTGCGTTATTGTTGATCCGGGTGAATCAGCGCCGGTGCTGTCTGCACTGGCACAAGGCCAATACACTCCTCAGGCCATCCTGCTCACCCATCACCACAACGATCACGTCGGTGGTGTGGCACAATTACACCGCCATTTTCCTAATATTCCCGTCTATGGTCCGCAGGAAACAGCAAATAAAGGTGCGACAGTTATCGTAAATGGGGGTGATCACCTGACAATTGATGGTCAAAACTACACCATTATTGCCGTCCCTGGCCATACCCTTGGGCACATTGCATACTACAGCGAACCTTATCTTTTCTGCGGCGACACACTTTTTTCTGCCGGCTGCGGCAGACTATTTGAAGGCACACCAGAGCAAATGTATGCGTCAATTCAACGACTGGCGCAGCTTCCCGCTGAAACCTTAATTTGCAGCGCGCATGAATATACTCTCGCAAATCTTAAGTTTGCTCGTTTCATTTTGCCCGCAGATCAAGATATTGCTACATATCAACAACAAATCATGCAATTACGGGCAAAAAACCTACCTAGTTTGCCGGTAAAATTGCAATTAGAGCGTAAAATTAATGTTTTTTTACGTTGTGATGACATTGATTTACAAAGGAAAATAGGCGTTATCTCGCCACCAGACTCACTTGCTTCAGTTTTTTCCGAATTACGCGCCCAGAAAGACCGCTTCTGAGCTTTTAGTTGTGTTTTTTGTCGAAGCAAAGTATGATTGGTCGTCTTTTAAGCAACTGACATTGACACACACATGAAGACCAAAGCGATATTTCTCGCCTCAGTCTTGCTTGTTGGGTGCCAGACGTCCAAGCAGGACGTACAGGTTCCCGTACAGCATGCGCAGAGTTTGTCTTCAGCAGGTCAAGAGAGTGAAGCAGGAGAGTACACAAATAGCGTCCGAGAGGGCAGCGCGCGATGGCTTGATAGTGAAAGTGGCCTCGCGCAGCAAGATTTGTGGAACTTCATTAGCGACGAGCTGAAGATGAAGGTTCCGGAAAATTCCCGGATCCGTGAACAAAAGCAAAAATACTTAAGAAATAAGAGCTATCTCCACGATGTAACATTACGGGCAGAGCCGTACATGTACCTGATAGTCGAGCAGATTAAGAAACGTAAAATGCCGATGGAACTGGTACTGCTACCCATAGTGGAGAGCGCTTTTGACCCACACGCGACATCATCCGCCAACGCCGCAGGGCTATGGCAGATAGTGCCGAGTACAGGTCGAAACTATGGCTTGAAACAAAACCAATGGTATGACGGCCGCAGAGATGTGGTTGCTTCTACCAAAGCAGCGCTTGATATGATGGAGCGCCTGAACAAAATGTTTGACGGTGACTGGTTGTTAACAGTCGCTGCTTATAACAGTGGTGAAGGCAGAGTCATGCAAGCGGTGAAAGCTAATAAGGCAAAGGGTAAACCGACCAATTTTTGGGCATTGTCGCTTCCACGTGAAACGTCAATTTATGTTCCAAAAATGCTGGCCTTGGGTGATTTAATCAAGAACAGCAAAAAGTACGGTATAAACTTGCCAGAACCCGACAAAGACCGTGCATTAGCACGTGTTGATGTAGGTCAGCAGATACAGCTAACTCAGGCGGCTGAGATGGCGGGGATGTCACTTACTAAGTTGAAATCCTTTAATTCTGGGTATAAGCGCAATGTAACGGCACCTGATGGACATGGTCCTCGTTATATTATGTTGCCAAAGGCCCATGCTGAGCAGCTTAAAGATTCATTGGCAGATACTGATATTGCCGCCGTTCAACCAACCAAGTTGGCACAGAACAGCTCAAAATCAGCATCAGGTTCGCAGTATAAAGTTCGCTCCGGTGATACCTTATCTACGATTGCCAAGCGGTTGAATATCAAGACCAGCGATTTGCAGAGTTGGAACAACTTACGTGCCAAGAGCACCTTAAAAGTTGGGCAAACCCTGCAACTGGCAAGCAATACAACGACCAGCAACAGCATCACCTATCAGGTTCGTAAAGGTGATTCTTTTGCCAGTATTGCCAAGCGTCACGGTGTAAACACCGACGATGTGATGCGATGGAATTCGGTAGTCAGCAAGGCTAATAGTTTACAACCAGGCTTGAAATTGACGTTGTTCGTTAACGGCAAATCGACCCCGGATACGTAGAGTCAGAATCGCGATTAAAGCTGTTAAAAAGCACCCTTCGGGGTGCTTTTTTTATGGCTGAAATTCAACCAGCAGTGGATTGTGATCAGAGGCTCGAGTCACTAATACCGATGCATCTGCCAGAGTAAGACCCCGATAAAAGACAAAATCAAGCGGTCGGCCAAACGCACGGCTACGGTTATCAGCCCGGAATTCAACTTCAGCTAACCCCACCACTTGGGCAAAGCACTGTAAAGCATTAACCCGCTGTCGGCTCCAGGCATTAAAATCCCCCGCCAGAATCACCGGGCCACGATGCATCGCGATTTGTTCCCCAATGGGCTCGAGTTGTTTACTGTAAACATCAACACCAAGACTGAAATTCACCGCGTGAATATTCACCACCATCAATAAACGGCCGTCATGGATTGGGTAAACAGTAATTAAGGCCGATTTAGACAACCGCAGTAACGGCTCTCTCTCACGCAGGGGGCAACAGTAGACCGGATGGGTGGCTGCAAGCGTCATCACACCTGAAGGGTGCTGAGGCAGTGCAAAGGCAGGAACCTGATCGGCCGCCTGATAGTGAGACGTAGCAAACCGCACCAGCTCAGGTGTTGTTTGTGCTTCTTGCAGTAACATCAGTTGAGTATCACGCCCGAACTCTTTGAGCACCGAGAGCCATTGCGCCCGCTGCTGCTTAAAGATATTCCACACCATCACCCGCAAAAATTCAGATGTCGGCAATGGCGCGCCTGGCGGTAACCCCAGCCCCAGTTGCTTAGCAGAACCTGGGAAGATTTGTTCAACCGGTTGACCTGCAACATATCGCATGGCATATGTTCGTTTCGGCACTTTGATGGCCTATTCCTTATTCGAAATCACTCTGGCTCGAGAGGTAACAACAGCCGGTAGTTCACTGATTATACGCCCAGATGCTGCTGTCAGTAATTTCTTTTAGCCACGATATTATTCTGATGTTGGGATACACAAGCAGAGATTCAATCTATGTGATTCATAATGCACTAATAAGCCTGCTATTAACAAAGAAGCCCACAATCGCGGGCTTCAATAGATACTGGCAGGGATTTAGCTGACAGCAACTTGCCGTGGGTGCTTCTTATCCAGCTTGCCACTCAGTGTCACCAGTAATAGCGCACCAATAACAATCACGCCACCGATCCAAGGGGTCTGAGCCAACCCAACCCGGATAACTGTCTGCCCACCAATAATCGATCCTAACGCGATTCCGACATTAAACGCCGCGATATTCAGGCCCGAAGCAACGTCAACGGCATGTGGCGTATATTCTTGCGCTTTCTGCACTACATAAACTTGTAAACCGGGGACGTTACCAAAGGCAAAAATCCCCATGACCAGCAACGTAATTAATGCCGCAATACTGTGGTTGGCACTGAATTGGAAAACAAACAGTAAGACAGCAAGTGCGGTAAAAATAAAACTCAAAGCAGGTACTGCACCATGGCGGTCTGCGAGTTTACCGCCCCAGATATTGCCGATAGCGACCGATACCCCATACGCCAGTAAGATCCAACTCACTGCGGCAGGTGAGAATCCTGCCAGCTCTTGCATCACTGGCGCGAGGAAAGTAAACATGGTGAAGAAACCACCGTATCCCAAGGCGGTAATGGCATAAATCAGCAGTAAACGTGGGTGGGTGAGCACCTGTAGTTGCTGCTTTATACTGGCTGAAGCCTTATTGGGAATATTACTGGGAACCAAAATGGCGCTGGCAATAATGGCAATGACCCCAATCAGTGACACCGCAAGGAAAGTCTCCCGCCAGCCAAAATGCTGGCCGATAAATGTCCCGAGCGGAACCCCAGTCACCAGTGCCACCGTTAAACCACCAAACATAATAGCAATCGCCGACGCCGCTTTCTCCTTTGGCACCAAACTGGTAGCAATAGTCGAACCAATCGAGAAGAACACACCGTGGGCCAGACCGGTGAGTAAACGAGCAACAACCAGAGTCTCATAACCAGGTGATTGCCAGGCTAATAAGTTTCCCAGGGTGAACAAGACCATCAAGCCAATCAATAGCATTTTACGCGGTATGCGCCCGGTTAATGCGGTTAACACTGGAGCACCAATAGCAACGCCCAATGCATAGATTGAAACTAATAAACCGGCGGATGGCACAGAAACTGCCAGTTGTTCTGCGATGGTCGGAACCAGCCCGACAATCACAAATTCAGTGGTACCAATAGCGAATGCACTGATGGTCAGTGCCCATAATGCAAGCGGCATAATTACTCCAGAAATACGGGTCAATTTGATAGCGGCTATTATGTACCTATGGTTAAATGACAAAAATGCTCAAAATATCAAAATATTTTTGCTGGAGTGGCAACAATGAAAGCGCATTCAGATGAACTGATTACTTTTGTTACCGTAGTGGAATGTGGCAGTTTTAGCCGTGCGGCAGAGCAACTCGATCAAGCTAATTCAGTCGTCAGCCGGACAGTAAAAAAACTCGAAAGCAAGCTAGGGGTGACGCTGTTAAATCGCACAACCCGGCAAATCAGCCTGACACAAGAAGGCGAGCACTACTTTCGGCGAGTGCAAAATATTCTGCGGGAAATGGCCACTGCGGAAAACGAGATACTCGATAATCAGTTAAATCCCAAAGGATTGCTGCGTATCGATGCTTCTACTCCAGTGGTGTTGCACATTCTGGCTCCGCTGATGGCGGAGTTTCGTCAGCGTTATCCGTTGGTGACATTATCACTGGTTTCGTCAGAAACCTTTATTAACCTAATTGAAAGAAAGGTTGATATTGCTATTCGGGTCGGCACGTTACAGGACTCAACCTTACGTGCCAGAAAGCTGATGACCAGTTACCGCCATATTTTGGCCTCACCGGCCTACCTAAAGCAACATGGCACCCCACAAACGGTGGCTGATTTACAGCATCATTTATGTCTGGGGTTCAATGATTTACCGGTGTTAAATCGTTGGCCGCTCGCAGGTGCTGATGGGCAACTTTATGAAATAAATTCAGATTTAACGTCAAATAATGGGGAGACGCAACGCCGCCTTTGCCTTGAGGGAAATGGCATTGCTTGCTTATCGGATTTCATGATCAGAGGCGATCTACAACGCGGGGACTTAGTGCCGCTACTGGTAGAACAGACTCTACCCGTCGTTATGCCGATTAATGCGGTGTATTACAGTGATCAGGCCGTCAGTAACCGGCTGCGTTGTTTTATTGATTTTATCAATGAACGTCTGGCACAAATGTTCCCAGCAAAATAAAAAACCACCCAACATAGGGTGGTTCAGATAATGGTTTAAAGCGTGATCAATCCCATGCAGGTGCCAGGCCTTCAGGGCTGACTAACCTCTCACCACGATCCAACGACGCTATCAGTGCCATATCTTCGGCACTCAAGCGCAATTCCTGCGCTAACATGTTACTGGCCAGATTAGCGGCTTTGGTCGATGACGGGATCACGCTATAGCCCAGTTGCATCGCCCAGCTTAAAATCACCTGAGCGGGAGTGGCACCATGTTGCTCCGCAATCGTTTTAATCACGGGCTCTTCTAGCGCTTTACCATAAGCCAGCGTCATATAAGAAGTGATCGCTATGCCATTTTCTTTCGCAAATTCAACGACCTTACCGTTCTGTAATAAGGGTGACAGTTCGATTTGGTTGGTAGCAATTGCCTCGGCCCCCACCGCCGCAATGGCCTGTTTCATTAAATCGATGGTGAAGTTAGAAATACCAATCTGCCGGGTTAAGCCCAGCTCTTTGGCTTTCACTAATTCAGCCATAAATTCAGCGACGGGTACTTCATCGTTTGGCGAAGGCCAGTGAATCAATGTTAAATCCACATAGTCTGTTCTCAGCTTCTGCAAGCTCTCTTGCAGGCTAGGGATGAGCTTGCCCTGCGCTAAGTTAGCAATCCAAATCTTAGTGGTGATAAATAGCTCATCACGCTGGATGCCGCTTTGCGCAATAGCTTGGCCAACAGCTGCTTCATTTTCATATATTTGTGCGGTATCGATAACACGATAGCCCGCGGTTAATGCCTGACTCACTGAATCAATAACAACTTGATCTTGAAGACGAAAAGTTCCCAGGCCGAATGCAGGTACGCTCATAGTAATTCCTCATTTTGAATTTTTATCGTGCTTAGACATGTTTAAAATTGGCTGATTACCGGGGGCCATTTACCCGAGCCACCCGGTAAAAATCTGAACTGATTATGCCCAGAGTTTTATTGCCAAAAAATGCCATATTCAACACAATACTTTTGATAAAAAATCAACAATGAGGAAAGCAATGGCGGTTACGGCCAGCGACGGATCACCAATGAGGTGTTAATGCCGCCAAACGCGAAGTTATTTGTCTGGAAGAATTCGGTATCAATATAACGCCCCTCGCCCATCAGGTAATCCAGGTCACCACAGGCAGGATCAGGGTCAGTTAGATTAATGGTTGGTGCGAAACGCCCGGCCCGCATCATCTCCAGACTCATCCAGGCTTCAAGAGCACCGCAAGCCCCTAGGGTATGACCAAAATAACTTTTCAAAGAGGAAATGGGGGTCCGGTTACCAAAAACAGCCGCCGTAGCCTGGCTTTCTGCAATATCGCCACGTTCAGTCGCGGTACCATGAGCACTGATATAGCCAATATCAGCGGCAGCCAGGCCCGAGCTTAGTAACGCCTTTTCAATGCAGATTTGCATGGTCTCTTTTTGTGGTTGAGTAATATGGCTAGCATCGCAATTAGTATAAAAACCAATGATTTCACCGTAAATAGTGGCACCACGTGCTTTGGCGTGCTCCAGTTCTTCCAGAATCAACGTGCCAGCCCCTTCACCAATAACCAAGCCATCACGTTGGCGATCAAATGGCCTTGGTGATAATTTTGGTGAATCATTTAGCTGGCTAGTAGCAAACAAGGTATCAAATACCGCCGCCTCGGAAGGACACAGTTCCTCTGCACCACCAGCAACCATCACTTTCTGGTAGCCATGACGGATTGCTTCATAGGCATAACCAATTGCCTGACTACCTGACGTACAAGCACTTGAGGTAGGAATAACCCGCCCGCGCAACCCAAAAAACAGCCCAGTATTCACCGCCGCTGTATGCGGCATCATTTGCACATAGGTGGTGCCGGTAATATTGTTGGTGTGTTTTTCGGTTAACATTGTGGCAAATTCACTCACCGGCTTAGTGCTACCGGTAGAAGAGCCATAGGCAATCCCTGTATCCCCATTGGTAAGTACATCTTCCCCCATCAGACCCGCTTGCTCTAGCGCCAGCTCAGTGGCTCTGGTGGCCAATAAGGATACCCGCCCCATCGAGCGGATGCGTTTACGGGTGTAATGTGCGGGCACCACAAAATCATCAATCGGCGCACCTAAATGGGTATTCAACCCCTGATATTCTTCCCACTGCGGCAGGTATTGCACCGCATTTTGACCGGCATAAATACGTGCTGAAATATCCGCCCAGTTATTGCCAAAGGCAGTGACCCCACTCATGCCGGTAATCACAACTCTATTGATGGCAACCATCCTGCTGCTCATACCATTCCTCCATTAATTGAAATCACCTGACGCGTGACATAACCGGCGATATCTGACATCAGGTAACTGGCTAAACCAGCCACCTCTTCAGCCTCTCCCATCCGTTTAAGTGGGATCATCCGCATGGCTTCTTGCAGCGCGATAGGCTCCATATTGATCATGCCAGTATCAATCAACCCAGGTGCAATACAATTCACGGTAATTTTGCGTTTAGCCAACTCCAGCGCCAGAGCCTTACAAGCCCCGATAATCCCCGCTTTAGCCGCACTGTAATTCACCTGACCACGATTCCCCATCACACCGGAGACCGAAGAAAGCGCAATAATGCGCCCGCCGTTACGTAAACCGATCATCGGCATTACGCAGGGGTGCAACACATTATAGAAACTGTCCAGATTGGTATGAATGACGCCATCCCAATCCTCTTGCGTCAATGCTGGGAATGCACCATCACGCGTGATACCAGCATTGTTCACCACACCGTAGTAAGCACCATGAGTGGCTATATCCTGCTCGAGTACCTCTTTACACTGCGGCCTGTCGCTGATATCAAAACAGATCAAGCGCCCTTCACCACCCGCCTCAATAATCTGAGCCAGTGTCGCTTCACCGCCAGTAAGATCTTGGTGATAATGAACAACCACTAAAAAACCATCCGCAGCCAGACGGTGTGCGATGGCCCGCCCGATCCCTTTGCTGGCCCCGGTGACTAAAACAGAACGCTTCATGCGCCTTTCCCCAATGTGAGTTTTTTTATTTCTTCGGCATCTGGCTGATAAGTATTTAGCCGACCACGAGCAACCTGCTTTCCAGCCATGTTGATACTGCACTCGAAACTGCCAATTTTTTCATCTTGCAGGATTAACTGGACACAAACCTGAAGTTCGCTACCCGCAGGAAATGCCGGTAATTCACAGCTGATAGCTCGCCCACCAAGTAGCATCCCTATCGTGGGAGGTATCGCTTGCGCCAAGCCATGCCAGCCACGCCACACGCCGATAGTTTGTGCCATTAATTCGATAGCAAACCAGTTGGGGAGGCAGCCCTGAGCATCGAGGAACGGCGCAAGCACCCCATGCTTACTCAAGGTGACCCTGCATTCAGCCCCGTCCTCCCCTACCCAATGGACGTTATCCAGCATCACCATTGGTGATTGATGTGGGAGGTAATGTTCAGCGGAATACGCCATCAGCCGGCTCCTAATATCACACACGCATTGTTGCCACCAAAAGCGAATGAGTTCGACAAAATAACCGGGGTTTTAAGTACTTCCGGCTTGGTGACCAAATTAATCTCGGCCAAAGTAGTATCCCAAGAAGCATGAGAAAAATCTTGTACTGGTAAGGGTAGAGTCCGGCTCAATATCAGCCAACTGAGTGCCGCCTCTGTGGCCCCAGCGGCCCCCAGCGTATGCCCGGTAAGATGTTTAGTTGAACTACAAGGTGTCTGATGACCAAAAACCCTATTCACGACCTGCGCTTCTATCTGATCATTTAACCGCGTCGCCGTGCCATGCAGATTGATGTAGCCCACATCAGCGGGCTGCAACTCTGCCTGACGTAATGCCATCCTGATAGCCTGTTCCGCCCCATGCCCTTCAGGATGGGGGGCGGACATATGCCAGGCATCGGAGGACTCCCCAACCCCGAGTAACGCTACAGGTGAAGGTTCACGTGATAATAAAATCAACGCCGCTGCCTCACCCACGTTGATCCCTTGGCGCTCGGCGGCAAAAGGGGTACAACGCTCAGCTGAAAGTGACTCCAGGCTATGAAAACCATTGATGGGCATACGACATAAACTGTCAGCGCCACCGACTATCGCCGCATCGACTATTCCAGACTCGATCAAACGCTTACCGCTGATAATCGCCCGTACACTGGAAGAACAAGCCGTAGACACGGTATAACTCGGGCCATTCAGCCCCAAATAACGCGAGAGGAAGATGCCAGGATCGCCTAACTCCTGCTGTTGATAGTGATACCCTGGCGGAAACTGCCCGGCGACGTCACCAGAACCAGGCTGATATTCTCTAACCGCCCGTTCCCCCTCAAAAATACCTGAGGTGCTGGTTCCCATAATCACAGCAACCCGTGATACACCATAGCGAAGAATGCATGCGGAAACCTCAGGTTGAATCTGCGACAATGCCGCCAACAACAGGCGATTATTCCGGCTATTGTGCTGCGAAAGTGGCTCGGGCAAAGTAGGCAATTCAGTATTCACGGCCCCCAGCCAAATCGGGGAATCACCCAAGAGCCACCCTTGCTGGGGGGCCATGCCTGGGGCTAACCCGGCACTAAGGCTCGCACTCACTTCAGACAATGAGCTGCCTAACGCATTAACCATGCCAACAGCAGAGAAATAGACCATCGCTGTTACTCCTCCACATTTTGGATAGTAATACGGTAGTGAAAGACAAATTGCTCAATAGTGATAGGCTTACGGGTGTTACCTGATAGCTGGTAGCGAATCTCTGTCACTATTTGGTTTTTGTCATCATAGAGTCTGCGTGTATCCCCTTCATCCACCAGCCGCCAATTTTCGGGTAATAACGGACGCCATGATGTGATGGGCCAATAACTCAGCATAATATCGGCAAGAACCTGATTTGCTGGAGGTAATCCAACAATTTTCATGGTTTGCTCTAAATGAATACCTTGCAGGTCATAGGAAACCTTGAACAAGCGGATCCCAAGCGGCGACAGCCCCACCAAGGTTAAGCGCTGCCCATCAGCCTGAAGCAACACTAATAATGACTGCTGCTTCCCCTGCGCTGTTGCGGTCAGTAATTGCTGCTGATTGATAGGTTGTGCCAAAGTCGGTGGCGGCAAAGCGACCCGCACTCCGGGCTTAAGCCAGGCTTTAGGCTGTGTTTGGTCCGGCGAACTGGCACACCCTACAATCAATAAGGCTAAAACGAGTAACACCCCACAGCGTTTATAATTCACCCCGGCTCTCCTTTTGGCTTGGGCAGCGCCAGAGGCGCTAATAAGAAGGCTGTAAACACACCACTGCTCAGCACAATGCCAAAGCTACTGATGGCTTGGGTGTGGCTAAATACCAGCATGCCGAAAGTCAGTTGCGTGGTGAACACCGCCATAAAAATAGCAAACATTGACGTGCTAGGCGTCCCTCGGGGATTGGTAAAGAACAGGGTATAATTGATGCCAATCCCCAGAACCAATATTAATGCCAGCAACGAGAAGAGATTTAACGAGTGGCCGGTAAGAGAAAGTACCGCCAGCCCCATCCCCAATGAAAGTATCGTCGGTGCCACACAATAGAGGCCGCGACGCAGACCCAGGCGCCAGCAATAGACTACAGCTATAGCAACCACTGCAATGAGTAACAACCATGATAGATAGGCACGGTAAAGAGAAAACAGCGCATTGAACTCTGTTTTCCTGTCAACCCAAGTTACTCCTGGCACGGACTCCGCTAACTGTTGCAGTGCCGCCGGATTACTGACACCACTTACCGGCACCAACATCGCCGTGCGCCCATCAGGCAATGAGAGCCAAAGCAATCGCCAGCCCTCACTGACCACCGAGCCAAGCCATTGCTCCGGGGTCACCCATGTCTTCTGGTTGCCTTGTGCTGGCAAGTCTGGCAGAGAAACGCTAATACCCGCCTGTTGCAATTGGTGGATAATAGTTGGCGCGGTTTGCTCAAGTAATGCCAGATTTTGTTGCTGCCGCAATAATGATGGCAACGGCAACACACGATAACTTTCAATCCATCCAGCCTTTTTCGCCTGTGATAGCTGTGGTGAGAATTGCTCCAGACGTTGCAATGCCTGCTCAGCATTATCACCATACACAACGAACCATTTCTGGTCGCTGTGCTGGCCGGTAAGTGCCGCAATGCGCTGTTCCTGTTGCTGGAACTCACGCGGCATCGCCTGCAATTCACTGATATCGTCATTAATTTTTAATGTGGCTAACCCACTGATAGTCAAAATAGCAATCAGGGCCGGCAAGCCTAAACGTAACATTCGGTTGTTTTGCCAACTCTCTAGCCACAGATAAATAAGCTTTAGGCGCGGAACCGGGCGCACCGGCAACCGTTTAGCCAATATCGGATACCAACACATCACCGTGATACAGGCGGCGGTTAGCCCTGCGGCGGCAAAAACAGCCAATTGCTGCAACCCAGGGAAAGGCGCAATAAGCAGAATCAGATAGGCAATTACGGTGGTGAGTAGCGCCATTGACAGGGCTGGGAAAAGTTTTGCCAGGCTCTCCAATGGCGTCGTTTGACCACCGTGTGCCATGCGGTCTGTCAGGTAATAAAGCGTGTAATCCGCTGAAATACCAATGATACTGGCACTCAATACCAGCGTCATAACATGGACTTCGCCAAAAACCAGTAACGTGGCAACCGCCCCAGCCAATGCCCCAATAGTTATTGATAAAAGGCATAAGGCGAGTGGCAATAGCGATTTAAACATTATCAATATCAGCAGGAATACACCGGCGACGGAGATCAAACCAATGGTCGAGATATCACTTTCAGCCTGCTGACTCGCGTAATTACTGTAAAAAAGCGTGCCGCGTTCCAAGACTTCAGTACCGGGCCAACGCTGCTGAAGCTGCTGCTTTAATTCAGCCAATGACTCAACGGTGCTACGGGCACTGGCCATATCATAAGATGAAGCGCGTAATTCACCGTGAATCAAATACCATGGGCGGCCCTGGCTATCTTTCGCCACCAGCCAGCCCTTACTGATACCTAATGCCCCACTGTTTTGTTGTTGCGCTAACTGAGAGCCACGAACCAGCAGTAAAGGATCATACTGCAACTCTTTACCACTCACGCCAGCAAATGCCGAATACGCCTGCCCCAATATCCACTGAGCCTGCGCCGCTCCACCATGGCTTAATCGCAGACGGGTAGCCTCATCCAACAATACATTACGATGCTGAAAGAAAAAGGCGCCCCACTCCTGTAAACGTTGAGCAGTCATCTCACCACTGACCTGATGCAGCGCAGGCATTGTTTGTAACTGCTGCAACCACCAGTTCACCGGAGCCAATTGGTCTTCTGCTGGGCTAACCAGCCACACTAATTGGCGATCCAGACGCTGATTAAACCCTGCGGTTAATTCGACAGGTACGCCAGTCAACTCCTGCTTGGGCAATAGTGCCAAGACACTACTGTTAATCTGACTACGCGGGATCAGCCAGAGTAATGTTGCCAGTAACAGCAAACAGATAAGTAACCAGCCGATAGCCAGTTTTCGATGGCAATCAGTGCGCAAAAAGCTGCTGTTCGGCATGGCTCAGTATCTTAGGTTCAGTTAATTGGTTGAAAAACCGGATGTGGGTCCCATCTCCCTGCATATCTTCAATATCGATAGTTTCCAGAAAATATTGACCGTGCAACGTGATGCTTTTAAAGAGCTTATCCAATGGCGTGGTTTTCGGGGTGAGCACTAACACCCAACGATCCTGGCCACTATCAGTGAAAGCTAAGGTAAAATTCTGCTCCAAAATCGATGTGTCAGCATGAAATAGTGCCGTTAATAAGTGATTAAATTGGAACATTTGCGGATTGCTGTCAGCAGTAATAACCTGCGCAGGCTGGCCGGCCATGGTTTGCACCATGCGCTTATCGTCGAGTAGCAGTGTCAGAACGAAAGGTTGCTGCTGTGACCACCACAGCCCTTTATCCTGTGAAATCAGTAAATTACCACTTGATTTTAAAGGTTTATTCATTCCACTAATACTGCGCTGCTGTTCAAATTCGGCGCGCAACACCGGTTGTTCGCTGAATCGTTGTTGTAATGATGCCAACGTTACCGCATGAGCGCTGATAGTTAGACACAGTAAGAGAACGGTGAATATCGATTTCATGAGACGATACCCATTCTTTCCAGCAGTACCGGCGGTGAAACAAAGCTCATTTCTTTCGTGGATGCTTTAACGGCAACCTGAATGGTGTAGCCGGTTGTCATGCGCTTCCCGCTGGTCGCATCATAAATCTGGTAACCGATACGTAAGCGGTTCTCATATTCTTCAATAGAGGCACAAATATGAATACGCTGTTCAAATTCGAGCGGAGCAATGTATTTCACTCGCGTATCAACTATTGGCCACACATAGCCTGACGCCTGCATCGCGCGGTAGCCATAATCAATTTGATTCAGTAAAGCCTCACGAGCAATTTCAAAATAACGGAAATAATTGCCATGCCACACCACCCCCATAGGGTCAATATCATGAAACGGGATATTGTGAACTATCCGGGTAGTAAAACGCGGGTCATCGGGTAAATTCATGTCACTGATTTCCTTGGTTTGGCTTTTCATCGTTTAAATGCCAAAAATCATAAAAATTAAACCAATCGAGCGGCGCTAATAAACTGTAGTGCTCCAGGCGGGCGGCGTAACTATCCACTGCCTGTTGCAATGCCGACTGACGATTTGCTCGCGGTAATATCAATGGATCGGCGAAAGGTTCAAAATAAACATGTAATCGGGCAGCAGATGCGGGATCAATAACACCTGATGGTGCAGCCAACTTCCCTTGCCCGCCGAGTTTTAAACCAAACATCAAAAACACCGGGCAGCGCAATGCCGCAGCTAACGCAAACGGCCCAACCGGGAAAGGTGCTGGGTGGCCTAAGAAGGTGCTCCAAATGACTCTTGGTTGGTTATCTCGTTGATAAGGGCTAACGGAGGTTCTGTCACCAACAATCGCGACCCACTCCCCTTCATCCAGCTTCTGGCGCAATAAAATGGCGGTATCAGGTCCAATTGAGGTTACCTGGATAAGGTTAATCAGTGCGTGTGGGTTAATCTCCTGCATGACCTGATTAAAACGGGCGGCATGCTGGGTAAAGACCAATGCATTAACTTTTACACCAACAGATAGCTCAGCCAAAGCACGACAAGATTCAATATCACCTAAATGCGATGCCAGAATTAGCGCCCCCTGACGGCTGGCAATTTGTGCCTCACAGCGCTCACGCCCAACCAAAACCACATCTTTACCCATCACTAAATCCCCTTGCCAGCTCGCCAGTTTATCGAGCATCGACTCACCAAACCGCATGAAATGGCGGAAGCTGTTTAAGGATGCCGGTAAGGGGTGATTTTTCTGTTTGGCGAAAGCCGTAAGCTGTTGTAAATAATGGTTTGATGCCTGGCGCTGACGATGACCGGTAAGCCAAAAATAGCCAATAACAGGATATAACAACAGGTTAAAAGTTGTGCGCCCCAGAATTTTATAACTGCGTAACATCAAGCGCATCCCCCACAAACCATTGCGTTCTTTCGTCTGGGACCAATGGTGCTCGGGCTTTTGCATGTTACGCTTTAGCAACGCAGGAATACGCGGCAACATGCCAAAAAATAGCCGGGTATGCATCCACGAAATACGTAAGTTGTCATGCAGCGCATCAAAATGTGAAATACCTTCTGCGGGATAGGTGACCTGTGTTGGCAAGAACCGGCTCTCAGTTCCCTGCCAATATAATCTCACCATCACCTCAGTATCAAAATCCATTCGCACACCCAATGGGTGCCGGGCAGCCAAAGCCTGTGTTTCGGCAATCGGATAAACGCGAAAACCACACATACTGTCTTTCAGCGACAGAGATAAGGTTTCGATCCATACCCAGAAGTGGGTGATATAGCGGCCATAAAGCCGCGCCTTCGGTACTGACTCATCGTAAACCGGCCGCCCTGAAATCAAATGATGGGGGTATTTCTCCGCCTCGAGCAGCATTATTGGAATATCAGATAATTGGTGCTGACCATCAGCATCGACTTGTAGCGCATGGCTGTAACCCTGCTTTTGTGCCACGCTCAATCCATTCAGAACGGCATGCCCCTTCCCCCGATTTTCGGGTTGTGTTATTAGCACCACCCACGGGTATTTCGCCGCCAGGCGTGTTAGCTCATTGGCAGTATCAACATCACTGCCATCATCAATTATCAGACACGGCAATTGATACATAGCCAACTGAGATAAAACACCCGCCATAGTCTCACCATGATTGAAACAAGGGATAACCACGCACGGTGCGAAAGTGGTTACTGACATAGGGATATTTTTCCACTACTGGCAGTTATTTCGCCATGGACAAGGTACTTAAACATCAGTTTATGATTTGTTCGTTCCCAATTAAGTACGAGAGTGACTTCATCATCAGGCATCAGTGGCCGCTGGAATTTTACGACATCGATACTTCTCACGACCGGCAACTGACCCAGTAGCTGATTGGCGTAGTGCATAACCCAATTGATTTGTGCGACTCCGGGCAATATTGGACAGGTGGGGAAATGACCACTAAACCACAGTAAATCAGCAGGTAATAAGAGATCGATGCTGGCAAAGTGATCACCTGTTATTTGCTGACTGACGACGACGGGCAACATCATAAGAATAGCTCCTGTAAGCGGGCATAATCACGCTTCCCTTGTGGATTCAGCGGGATAACATCAATCACACGTAAACGACGAGGAACAGAGACCGGCTCAAGCCAGTGACGCAAAGTGTTGCGTAAGCGTTGAGTAAAAGCCCTCAATGACGCGGCTGCAAGTTGCTCTTTACCTGTGTCGGTCAATACCACAACAGCAGCTATGTTCACTCTTTCGTTTTGGCTTAAGACCAATACCGTCGCATCTGCAATTTCAGGAAGTGATATTAAGCGCTGTTCTATCTCGGTGAGTGAAACACGCTTCTCTTCTATTTTAACTATTCGATCTTTACGCCCCAGCAGATAAAAACGCTGCCGGTTATCAGATAGCTCAATAATATCGCTCATTGGTATACCTGTTGATTCAGGTATCAAGGCAGAGTAAACAGTGAAAGTATTGTCGCTGTTGATGTCCAAACTGACACCGGAGAAAAACTGCCATGCTTGTTCAGGTGCTGATTGGTGGCGATAAGCAATAACACCGGTTTCAGTGGCACCATAAATCTCTGTTGGCAATGTACCCAGTGTATTTAAGGTAGATTGCGCATCCTGATAACCGAGCGGCCCGCCAGCGGAAAATATCTGTCGACACAAAATCGGCGACAATTTTGTATCCATGCGCTTTAAAAATGCCGGACTGCTGATAAATATCGGTGAGCAAGATTCAGGTAGTGACTGAAGTTGTTCATGATAACCAATCAACTCAGCCTGAAAGGGAATACCCAGCGAGAGGGGTAAAAAGATACGAAAAGTCAGCCCGTATAAATGTTGATGAGACACCGACGCAACAATTAATGGGTTATTCTTTCTATCAAAACGCCCTCCCCATTGAACAGCCAGCCAATGGCTTTCGGTATCCAAACTCGCAACAGATTTAACGACTGCTTTGGGAGCCCCCGTAGAACCTGAGGTGAAGAGGATTAATGACGCAGCAGAAGGCCAATCAGGTAGTGGATGATAGGCAGCCTCACTAGAGGCATGGCTTGCGACTATAACGCTTGGACAGGCAAGATTCAGTAATTGATCCGTCAGCAGGCCATCAAACTCATGCAATTGCTCTTTGAGAACGGCCTCACGTGCATGGCCGAAAATTACCGGCGTTTTTTGGCAATACAGCGTAGCCAGCAGTGCAACAGTAAACCAATAGCTATTTTCAAAACATAATGCCCAGCGCTGGTTGGGTAAAAAATTAATTTTATTAAATAGATAGGTAACATCGCACCTGAATTGACTCAAGGTTATGATCTTTGCGCCACACATGGCGATAACCAGGCCATCATCCCGAGAATGATCCAACCAATTCGCCATGGGTAGATTTACTGCTGTTGAACCCTTTTCCTGATTATCCATTCCAGACCCATCAAAGAACCAATAAGTAAATAGCTCAAGCCACCGTTATATAAAGCCCATATATGCATATTGCCGTATAAACAGGTCGCCACAGCAATGGTGCCATTTACTGCAAAAAATCCGCACCATACCTGTGTCACCTTTCGGGTATAAGCCACCGCTCGGGAAGATAATTCAGGCTCGGACAGCCTTGCCAATCTTTCAATGATGGGTGGGGGGCGAAATAAAGAATAGGAAAACAGCATCAGTAAAATGATGTTTACCACGACAGGATAAAACAACAACCACTGCGCCTTGCCTAAACCCCAGCTTGCCAAAGACAGAATGATGCCAGCAAGCGCCAGCGCTTTACCTAACCAAAGTTGTTGCTTAATTTTGCTGCGCACGGTAACGAGGCGCAATGTAAACATTAATAACAATATTGGCGCTAATACCTGCATTCCCCAGCGCGACAAACCAAACCATACCGCCAGTGGGTAGGCTGTAAGTGCAATAACGGTGAGGATTTTGAGCAAAACAGTCAGGCGACCAATGAATAAATTACGCTGATTAGCTGTCACCTGATTTCACCATTTACGACTTGGTGTTTAATAAATTATCGACGGCATCGACAATATCTTGAACCGTTCGAACGGATTTGAACATTTCCGGCATTATTTTTTTACCCGTCACTTTCTGCAAATGTACAACCAGATCGACAGCATCAATACTGTCTAGCTCTAACTCTTCATAAAGCCGTGATTCTGGTTTGATGTCAGCTTCATCAATTTCAAAAAGCTTAACCAGAAGAGCTGTAATTTGCTGATAAATTTCTTGTTTTTCCATTATGACAATATCCTGTTAGTTACGCTGTTGAGAAATAAATTTCGCGAGCGTTTCTACCGAATAAAAGTGCTGACGCATATCTTCACTCTCAGCAGAGAGTACAACGCTATATCGGTTTTTGAGTGCTAATCCCAGTTCTAGCGCATCGATTGAATCTAAACCTAAACCGTCACCAAATAATGCAGCCTGTGAGTCAATATCATCCACCGACATACCTTCCAGATTTAGGGCATCAATAATTAGCTGTTTAATCTCACAACTTAGTAATTCCATTAACTCTTTCTCTTAGATTCAGGCATTAATGCGCAGGTTAAATGTTTAGTAAGTCGTCGTGCAGCAAGTGCTAACGATAAATCGCTATCTTGAATAAAGTCATTACTATTGATTTTATTTTGAACAATAATATTAAATTGAGGTTTTACCGGCGGTATATTATACCATTTTAGTTCTTTCGTCAGCATTGGTGGGTTGCAATCAATATATACTACGCGAATATCACACCCACTATGTAGCGCGATATTCGCCGCTCCTCGTTGCAAATTCAGGGCACAACCTGCGGTTGTTCTGGTCCCTTCAGGAAATATAAGGATACTTCCCCCTCGGCCTAAACGCGCTTTACAGTGTGCTAATAATTTATCCGATTCAGCATTAACTAAGTATCCTGCGGATTTAATCACACCGGAAACAAATATGTTATTTAACAATGCTTCTTTGACAATACAATCACATCTTGGCATGTGTGCTGCCAACAGCACATAATCTAATAAGCTAGGATGGTTAGCAACAATCAGACACCCCGAGTCCTCACAAAACAGCTCATTATTTTCTATTTGATAATCAAAAACACCCAGAAATTTAGCAATACGCAAAAACAGTTGAAAACTATAACGAATACTTTGCTGAGTGATCTGGTTACGCACTACTTCAGAGCGAACAATTAGGCGCAGAGAGGTAAACCATAGAATAGATAATAACAGCCCACCCAGGCCAAAAAGTGCAAAACAAAAACCGGTTGCAGCCACTCGCCATAACCGATTTAGCAAAGAAGAATGTTGAGGTGCAGTTTGTACTGCAAGAGAGCTGTCCATCACTGACTCCAGTGCCAATTATTATGCTGGCCTTGTATAACGAAAGAACCCTTTTTGCTCAACCAATTACGTAAAAAACTAAGACCCTGAGGCAATTCAGAATTATTAACATCAATCTTAGAAATACGTTCACACTGTAAATCATCGCCGGTGGTTAACACTAATGCCAAGGCATAGGGCAACCCTATTGGAGAAGTCTGAGAATGATAAAAATCAGGCATTACTCCATCGAAATCGACCAATAACACACGCTCAGCGCCGCAAGCCAGCATCCCCATAGCTTCGACTATACCTTGTTGAAAACTATCTATGCCTGCGGCAAGAGACGTCACTGGCATGGTATTGCTCGCCATGATAGTTAACCAACCGGAGGCAGTATTATGCACTGACATAGCAAAATCTGTTGGCGAAATATTCTGCTGCTGATGGAGGGATTGCAATATTTTATAAGTGCGCTCTAATTCCCCATGGCGACTGGTAAATATCGCCATATCAGCCGTGTCTTCCTCTAGTAACGAAAGCCCCGCTTCAACGGCTAGTCGGCTGCCTGTACTCATTCTTCTAGCGGACATCATAGGGATATGCGATGACTTGGGTAAATCCCCTTGCCATGTCGCCGGGAGTGCCTCCTCCTGTGCCCAGGCAAGCCAGTGCTCTTGCGACGCCATACCAGGAGCCAAAGCACGCCAGTTCAATACATTCAATGAATGAGCCACGATATCAGAACT
>NZ_JAZGQE010000230.1:0-6208 GCF_048593885.1 Yersinia sp. 1252 StPb PI
TCTGCCAAAAGCGCAAAAATAAAAAATTCAAAACAACGTTCCGACTCCGATCACACTTTTGTCATTCGCTCAATGACTCGTCAGTAAATACAAATATAATAGATTGTGAAACGACGTTTCTATTTATAAGGAACCTTAAACCGGTTCTATCCTGATGTTCGATGATGGGGTTATGGCAATGGATTTTGTAGGCAACATTAAAGGCAGCGACGCAATGATGATTAACTGGCTCAGCGCTATTCGCAGCTATGTTGATCTGGTCCAGTCTATTGGCCATAGCAACCAAAACCCTACCCCCCTGCTAGCTGATGGCTTTGATGTGCTGACACATCAACCGGTCGTATGGGAATTTCCTGATGGCCACAATACACCAATATCTAATTTTGCCAGTCAGCAAAACTGGCTGCGGACATTGGATGCCCTCAGTCTGGTGACTCAGGATCCGCAATATCACCAACAAGCACGAGTGCAAAGCAGCTATTTTATGCACCGTGGCGTTCATGAGCAAAGCGGGTTGTTTTACTGGGGCGGCCATCGTTTCCTCAATCTGGATACATTAACGACCGAAGGGCCAGAATCAAAAGCGCAAGTACATGAACTGAAACATCATCTGCCCTATTACGATTTTTTGGTCACTGTTGACCGGGAAAAAACACTTAATTTCTTACAGGGTTTTTGGCACGCCCATGTAGAGGATTGGCAAACGCTGGATCTGGGCCGCCACGGTAGCTACGACAAGTTACGCGACCCACATGTTTTTACCCATGCTCGCCGCGATGTGGTTAACCCTACTGACTTACCACGCCTTCCTGAAACCAAAGGCCTGACCTTTGTGAATGCGGGTACTGACCTGATTTATGCCGCATACAAATATGCTGAATATACCGGTGATATCGCCGCTGCGGCCTGGGGGAAACATCTCTATCGCCAATATGTATTAGCCCGTAACCCGGAAACCGGTTTACCGGTTTATCAGTTCAGTTCGCCACAACAGCGTCGCCCTATCCCGGCGGACGATAATCAGACCCAATCTTGGTATGGCGATCGTGCCAAACGCCAGTTTGGTCCAGAGTTTGGTGACATTGCTCGCGAAGCTAATGTGCTGTTTCGCGATATGCGGCCGCTACTGATTGATAACCCATTGGCGATGTTAGATATCCTGCGCCAACAACCCGATGCACAAGTCTTGCAATGGGTTATTGATGGCTTAAAGAACTACTATCGTTTCGCTTATAACGTTGAGAGCAATACATTGCGCCCGTTATGGAACGATGGACAAGACATGAGCGGCTATGTATTGCAGCGGGATGGTTACTATGGCGCCAAAGGTACGGTTATTTCGCCATTCCCATTAGATGTTGATTATTTGCTGCCATTAGTTCGCGCCTGGCGTTTGAGTGAAGATGAAGAGCTGCTGGATCTGATTGGTGTGTTACTGCACCGCTGGCAGTTTGCTGAATTGAACAAACAAAAACGCCGGGCATCATTGATGGTGGGTAAAAAACCTGCTGCCACTGCACACCTATTGTTGGCCTTAATTGAACTGGCAGAGCACTGCCAATGTAGCCGATTATTTGAATTAGCCTGGCAAGTTGGCGATGAACTATTTAAACAACATTACCATCGCGGCCTGTTTGTTGAATCGGCTCAACACCGTTATTTCCGTATCGACAATCCAATTGCATTAGCAATATTGGCCTTAATTGCAGCAAAACAAAATAAGTCTGCTGCTATGCCTCAATTTATTACCAATGGTGGTTACATTCATGGAGATTATCGGGTAAACGGGGAAAACCGTACTCTGTATGATATTGATTTTATTTATCCGACGCTTTTGAATCAGTAATTTTATTTATCTTTCATGTTATTAAAAATAGGTAAGCATTATGAATGAAAACAGAATGCTGGGGTTAGCCTATTTATCACCTTATATACTCGGGTTGATAATATTTACGGCTTTCCCCTTTGTATCATCCTTCTTTCTCAGTTTTACTGAGTATGACTTAATGAACCCTCCCGTATTTAACGGGATCGAGAATTATCGTCATATGTTCCTTGAAGATGATTTATTCTGGAAATCCATGGGCGTTACATTCGCTTATGTTTTTCTGACTATTCCTTTAAAACTGGCATTTGCTCTAGGGATCGCTTTTGTACTGAACTTTAAATTACGCGGTATTGGCCTGTTCCGTACTGCTTTCTATATTCCATCAATCCTCGGCAGCAGCGTTGCAATTGCCGTGTTATGGCGTGCCCTGTTTGCCATTGATGGCCTGTTAAACAGCTTTATTGGCGTGTTCGGGTTTGATGCCATCAACTGGTTGGGAGAACCAGCGCTGGCGCTGACATCCGTGACATTACTGCGTGTCTGGCAGTTCGGTTCCGCCATGGTTATCTTCCTGGCTGCATTACAGAACGTACCGCAGTCACAATATGAAGCAGCCATGATTGATGGTGCCTCTAAATGGCAAATGTTTATGAAAGTTACCGTGCCACTGATCACGCCGGTTATTTTCTTTAACTTTATTATGCAAACCACGCAGGCGTTCCAAGAGTTTACCGCGCCGTACGTTATTACCGACGGTGGGCCAACTCACTATACGTATTTATTCTCGCTCTATATCTATGATACCGCGTTTAAATACTTTGATATGGGATACGGTGCTGCACTGGCCTGGGTATTATTCCTGGTAGTCGCCCTCTTCGCCTCAATTGCATTTAAATCATCTAAATATTGGGTCTTCTACTCCGCCGATAAAGGAGGAAAAAATGACTGACGTACAACAAACTTCCAACCAGAAGAAATTAGATCTGGCGCAGGAAATTGCTAATGCGGAAATTAGCCGCACAGAACGCAAAGCAAAAGTCAGTGCTGCTTTCCGCTACATCATTTTGATTATTGTCGGTCTGATGATGCTTTATCCGCTGCTGTGGATGTTCTCTGCGGCGTTTAAACCCAATAATGAAATTTTCACCACATTAGGATTATGGCCAGAAAACGCAACCAGTGATGGTTTCGTTAATGGTTGGAAAACCGGTACTGAATATAACTTCGGTCACTACATGCTTAACACCTTTAAGTTTGTAATCCCGAAAGTCATTCTGACTATTATCTCTTCCACTATCGTGGCATATGGTTTCGCACGCTTTGAGATCCCATGGAAGAAATTCTGGTTTGCAACATTGATTACCACCATGTTGCTGCCAAGTACTGTGTTATTGATTCCGCAATACATCATGTTCCGTGAAATGGGCATGCTGAATAGCTACTTACCACTTTATTTGCCAACGGCCTTCGCCACCCAAGGGTTCTTCGTCTTCATGCTGATTCAGTTCCTGCGTGGTGTACCACGTGATATGGAAGAAGCGGCACAGATCGACGGTTGTAACTCGCTACAGGTGTTGTGGTATGTGGTTGTGCCAATCTTGAAGCCGGCCATTATCTCTGTCGCACTGTTCCAGTTTATGTGGTCAATGAACGACTTTATCGGCCCACTGATTTATGTCTACAGCGTAGATAAGTACCCGATAGCGCTGGCTCTGAAGATGTCTATCGACGTCACCGAAGGCGCACCGTGGAACGAAATTCTGGCAATGGCAAGCATCTCCATTCTGCCGTCCATCATTGTTTTCTTCCTGGCTCAACGCTACTTCGTGCAAGGCGTAACCAGCAGCGGAATTAAAGGTTAATAGAGGATTTATCATGGCTGAAGTCATTTTCAATAAATTAGGCAAAGTTTACTCCAACGGTTTCCGCGCGGTTCATGGCATTGATCTGAAAATCCATGATGGCGAGTTTATGGTTATTGTTGGTCCATCAGGCTGTGCTAAATCCACCACTCTGCGCATGCTGGCAGGTCTGGAAACCATCAGTGATGGCGAAGTTCGAATTGGTGATCGGGTGGTCAATAATCTGGCACCTAAATCACGTGGTATTGCCATGGTGTTCCAGAACTATGCGTTATATCCGCACATGACAGTGAAAGAGAATCTGGCCTTTGGCCTGAAACTGAGCAAGCTGCCAAAAGATCAGATTGAAGCGCAAGTCGCAGAAGCGGCCAAAATTCTGGAGCTGGAAGACCTGCTGGACAGACTGCCGCGCCAGTTATCAGGTGGCCAGGCACAACGTGTGGCAGTAGGCCGGGCGATTGTGAAAAAACCTGATGTTTTCTTGTTTGATGAACCGTTGTCGAACCTCGATGCCAAGTTGCGTGCCTCAATGCGTATCCGCATCTCAGATTTGCATAAGCAATTGAAAAAAAGCGGCAAAGCAGCAACAACTGTTTATGTTACCCATGACCAGACCGAAGCCATGACCATGGGTGACAGAATCTGTGTAATGAAACTGGGCCATATCATGCAAGTTGATACCCCGGATAATCTCTACCACTTCCCTACCAACATGTTTGTTGCAGGTTTTATTGGCGCACCGGAAATGAACATCAAACCGAGTACGCTGGTAGAAAAAGAGGGGCAGATTGGCCTGACAGTTGGCCAGTACACCCTGGTATTGAGTGAAAAGCAGCAAGCCAAAGTGGCCGCCCATGCCGGAGAGAAAGTGTTCTTTGGTGTACGTCCAGAATTTATTCGCATGTCACAACAACCCTTTGCCAATAACCATTCGCAAGGTGAATTAGTTCGTGTGGAAAACATGGGGCATGAATTCTTCTTATACATCAAGGTTGACGACTTTGAATTGACTTGTCGCTTACCGTCTGATGAAGCACGGCCAATTATTGAAAGTGGCCTGCATCGCACCGTGTACTTCCAATTTGATATGGATAAATGCCATATCTTTGATGCAAAAACAGAAAAAAATATCTCTCTTTAACAGGAGCAGTACCCAATGAAAAAAGCGATCCTACACACGCTGATAGCATCCACTCTGGCTTTATTATCACATCAGGCTTTTGCACAGGATGACGTTAACCTACGCATGTCATGGTGGGGGGGCAATGGGCGTCATCAAATGACACTTAAGGCTCTGGAAGAGTTCCACAAGCAGCACCCAAATATTAATGTTAAAGCAGAATACACTGGCTGGGACGGTCACCTTTCTCGTCTGACGACGCAAATTGCGGGTGGAACTGAACCTGACGTTATGCAAACAAACTGGAACTGGTTGCCCATCTTCTCCAAAGACGGCACTGGCTTCTATGACTTAAATAAAGTGTCAGAGCAGTTGGATTTGGCTCAATTCGATCCGAAAGAACTGCAACAGACTACCGTTAATGGCAAATTAAACGGTATCCCGATTTCAGTGACAGCGCGTATTTTCTATTTTAATGACGCGACCTGGGCTAAGTCTGGTTTAGAGTATCCTAAAACGTGGGACGAATTACTTAAAGCAGGTTTAGTATTTAAAGAAAAACTGGGTGACCAATATTACCCTGTGGTATTAGAGCACCAGGATACTCTGGCATTAATTCGCTCTTATATGACACAAAAATACAACACCCCGACTATCGATGAAGCTAATAAAAAGTTTGCTTATACACCAGAACAGTGGGTTGAGTTCTTTACTATGTATAAGAAAATGGTTGATAACCATGTAATGCCATCCACTAAATACTATGCATCATTCGGCAAAAGCAATATGTACGAAATGAAGCCGTGGATTAATGGTGAATGGGGTGGTACTTATATGTGGAACTCCACCATTACTAAGTATTCCGATAACCTGACTAAACCAGCAAAATTGATACTTGGCCCTTATCCGATGTTGCCAGAGGCAAAAGATGCAGGTCTGTTCTTTAAACCTGCTCAAATGCTCTCTATTGGTAAATCGACTAAGTATCCTAAAGAAAGTGCCATGCTCATCAACTTCCTGCTTAACAGCAAAGAAGGTGTTGATGCTATGGGCTTAGAGCGTGGTGTGCCACTGAGTAAGACTGCGGTAACTCAACTGCGTGCCAGCGGTGTAATTAAAGATGAAGACCCATCTGTTGCTGGTTTAAATATGGCATTAGAACTGCCACATGAAATGAAAACGTCACCATACTTTGATGACCCGCAAATCGTTTCATTGTTCCGAGATGCAATCCAATATATCGATTATGGTCAGAAATCTGTTGAAGAATCTGCGGAATACTTTAATAAACAAGGTGACCGCATCCTGAAACGCGCCATGAGATAATATGTAAATCTATTTAACTTAAGTGGTTATTAAACCCTGCCATTGATTTGGCGGGGTTGTTTTGTTTTATAA
>NZ_JAZGQE010000231.1:0-6128 GCF_048593885.1 Yersinia sp. 1252 StPb PI
AAGACCAATAGTGCATAAAACACAACGAGTTAATGGCTTCTCATCCTCTGTATTCCGGCAGCACACTAGTATTCCAGCACTACACTGACATTGTCCTGATAGGTGCCAACGGTTCTTTGCGTTTGTTGTGCATTGATCATCGCTTTATAAGGGATCTGTTGAGCTGAGCCTGTCGCGGTATCTGATCTTTTGTTGGTTATATTCCAGGGAATCGACCCCGAGCCCTGATACAGTTGATACTGTAAATAGTCGGTAGGGGGTGCCGGTATAACACTCCCTGGGAGCAATTTCATTTGGGGCCAAGGGGCAGAGAAATTATCGCCATTTGTTATGTAGGTAGTGAAGGTGGCGTTCTTGGTACAGGTAGCGGTGATAAATTGATTTACAGGAATAAATTGTGACATTAACGCGTAGCTACCAAAATCGACATTGGGCGCGGCGTTTATGACACAATCGTTGTTGACCACCAATGTGACAGTGACTGTTGATGATGCCGTTCCTTTGAATGTGCCACCGATACAGACGCCAATAACGGCAGAGCATAAATCATAATTCCAGTTCAAAGAGATAGTATCGGTATAAGTGCCAGCACTGATATTGATGTTAATGGCATTATTACTGCCAGTACGGATATAGATAGGTAAATTGGCTTTTATTTTCCCCAGCACGATGGTGAGTAAATTGCTGTTAGCATAGTTAATATTCCCCCCGACTATAATGGGATTGTTGTAGCCTGGGTCAGAATAGATTGAATAAGGAATTAAGTCGCCGGCGGCATTCTTAAGATTAAGATTATTAGCAGTGCTGGTGATGGTGCTGTTCAATACGGGGGTGGATAATACGCTCAGCGCTGTTCCATCACAGCCAAGTGCCGTTATACCACTGGCACTTTCGGGGAGGGTATTGACATTAAACGATGAATTTTGCGGCAGTTTTACTTCTGCGGCAGCAAAAGTGCACGCAGTGGCACTGCTGACAGACAATAACCACAGTACAGACAGAACTAACCAGTAAGGTAGCCTGTATGGCCGAGGTAGCTTGCTGGCAATTCGCGTCGTGAGCGATATCATTAGCTGCTCCTTAAATAAAGTTGTCGATAGCCAGGTACGGCAATTATTGGCATATGGCTGTACCAGCATCTTGTATCCCTTTAGTATTTTTCAATTGGAATTGGCTGTAGCAGCGGGTGCCATTATCAGCTCGCACGATGGTGAGTTTATTCAATTGGGTGGCTTGCTCAATATAAGCCATACCATCCCAACCGACATAACCGCTAGGTGTGTCGCCCGTGGTATATATCGCGCTGCCTTTCGGTAAGTCTTGACCGGATTTATCGGTAAGTCTGATATTTGCGGCGGTAATCTGTGTTATGGGAAAATCAATTAAATAGCCACTGCGTTCGCTGATCGCTAAATTTCGCTCTACTGTTGGCAATATGACATCGGCAGGTAAATTCATGGGATCAATCTGGAATTTGGCCTGATAATATGAAGAAACTGTCGGAATCAAGATATATCCGTTGTTGTTCGTAGTACCAATCAGTTGATTTTCGTAACTGACCGGAATATTGCTAAAACCATTGGTTGATACCAAGGCAAATGCATCGTTAATCATATTACTGGCATAAACGCCGCCATTCATCATAACCAGCAGCCACTCATTTCACCCCAACTATTATAGTTATCACTATTGCCATAAACACCGGCGCGACTTTCCATTATCCGAGTGCGCCAAATAATATCTGCTTGTTGGTAACTGCTATTTTCACTGTTGCCGTTGGCATAAGCGAGATTCCAACCCAGCCCGCCATTAGAAGGCGCTGCCCGGCTATAATTCACGCGTTGGGACCACTGGTTATCAACATCACGGCTGGTGCTGGCGCTGGCTGATCCCCATTCACCCAGCGGGATACTCCAGATCAGTTGTGCGTTGTAACCTTTGGTCCCCAACTCACGATTGAGGGAGAGGTAAATACTGGTATTACGGAATATTGAGGTGCTATAGCTGATATTGACCAACCGGGTTCGCTCACCGAGCGCATCCCTGACATCGAAATAACCAGATCCAAGTGTCCCTAAGTTTCCAAGGCTGATACTGCCGGTTATCTGGTCGGTACGTCGGCTCAGACGAAAGTCGCTTTTGTAATTAGCCAGATCGCCATAATTATCGCTGCGGCTAATGCGCTGAGCATTCAGATTAAAGTAGGAATTACTGTAGGTATAACCTAATGAACGCTGGTTACCGATACCACCACGGGTATTAATGGCAACCTGTGAGGTATTAATGGTTGAATTGTTGATATCAGTGGCTGGTTGACTGATGACATCACTAAATGCATCGGCAGAGGTATTACTCATACTGTAGGCACCATTCAGTACCCCAAATAGGCCCAGCCGAAATCCGGCTCCGCCACCTACCACATTCATGCCTTTGGCAGCATCCCCTCGGCCTTCTAGTGTCAACCAAGACGTTGTGCCATAACGAACCACGCCACTGGCGACAGGATCAGCATAATCAGCAGAACGGATGGCATAATTGCGGCGTAAAGCACCGGCTGACAGGCTAAAATCCCACATGCCGGGTTTTAGCAGTGAACTGGCAACATAAAATGGCACTGAGGTGCTGATTTGTCTACCGAGGGCATCGGTTGTAATAATAGTCGCTTGGCCAGCACCATTAATACGAGGGGCATTATCGATAACAAAAGGGCCGGGGTTAATATTGGCTGATTGTGTTCTGAAGTTATCAATATACAGTTCGACAGTGCTAGGTACCGCAGCTTGACCGGCAAATTGCGGCATCGGATAGGTAATAAGGTCGGGGCGAATAGCAAAATTACGCGCGATTTGAACACCACCCAGGCGCACCGCGCTACTCCAGGGCAAGGCTCCGGTGATCAGGTCACCTGCGGTATAACGTAGCAGGTTTTTTTCATCATTCCTCTGCCATTGGGTATCAAACCGAATATAGCCGTTATTATCCGTGTCGCCGTTATTACCTGAAAAGTTAGTACGATAAACGCCGGTATTACTGATCAAACCAAAACGGTCAAAAATACGTTGCTCGCTCCAGGCTGAGGCATTACCTGACTGTGGGTTACCACTGTTCTGGCTGACATAAAAATCATAATTTAATAAAAATCCTAGGCTACTTTGTGCAAGATTAAAATCATCAGTTGCGGCAGAGTTAATTTGCTGTTTCGGTAACCACTCGCTGGGAACATCAATCAATAACCGTTGGTTTTCTCCATCATATTTCACGGCCACCTTATCCATCTTATCAACCGCAACCTCTGCACTAGAGGGTAATCCGATGGTTTTTAACTGTGCTGGTGAAAGATAGTAATGTCCCCCGCGATAGATGACTGGCACAGCATCACCAAAGTTACGGTCATTGACCACTAACTCAAGATATAAGGTACTGTCGGGCATTGTTGCCATAGGTGGCGGCAGATTATCCCCCCAAACCTCCCAGGGGATGAGTGAAGGCAACAACACTGAGCCATACATCAATATTAATAATGGTGACAGCTTGAATCTGATAGTCATTCCCAACCCTAGGTTATTATTAAACACACCTTATCTGCTGTATGCGAACACCTTATTGGTGTGGGATGACTATGGGTTTGGTGCTGTTATTGATAATGGCGCTTAATTCTCCTGTTCTGGCTGTTGGGCTGAGCGGGAAACTCATTTTTGCACCGGCTAACACATAACCGAGTAAACCTTTATTAATGTCTTTCTCTTGCAGGGTCACCCGCGAAATCCGTGCATGAACAGCACTCTGATTAGAGATATTCAACCATTGTTTCTCGCCTTGTGAATGCACGCTATAACTGAGTTTCGTCGGCATAACACCGGGGGCTGGTGTGCTATCAGATGCCGCCAGCACACCACTGCCGTAAACAAACAAGGGAACGGAATAGCGCATTTGGAATTTCAGCCCTAACTGAGTGGCAGCGGGGGCGGTTTTATCGTTTGGGTCCTTATAAGGTATTTCATCAATTAATATGCGGTAGGCTTGTTCTTGCCCGGCGGGAACGGGGGCGTTTTTGACTAAACGAATCAGTTGACGCTTACCGGGTTGAATAGTTGCAACCGGTGGGCTGGCGATAATTCTTGATTGCGGGGTGTAATCGTCTTGGGTGTTGACCTGCTGCCAACCTAATACCCGAATCTGCATATAGATAGGCTGACTATCTTTATTTTCCAACCACAATGCAGTGGCTTTATCACTGTCTGAAATTATCGGGTCAATGGGCCAGATCAGAACGGAGGCCGCAGCATACAGTTGGCTACTGGTCAGTGTGGCCGAAAGCAATATTACCCGAGATAGTAGGTTAAATGGCGTCATAGTGAAATCTCCTGCGGCATCGTGCCAGTAATCAATAAGTAACTGTAACTAATAAAGTATCTGTGTAGACGCCAGCGCTAGGTTGCGTACTACTGGCAGACAGTTGTGCATATAAAATGACTTGTTGCAGGGTGCCATCGGTGGTCACTAAACGTGTCGATCCCCCATTGGCACCATCCCCCCAGATCTGGGTTCGGGCAGAGTTTTGATATATTTGATACAGCAAATATTCGCCCGTTGTGCTGTTGAGTAAGCGCCTGCCGGCAGAAATGTTACCTGAGGTATTGGCCCCGGAATTAAGTGCCAGTGTGACCGTGGGATTACCACTGCACTGGAGGACGATACTGCCTGAGTTGAGTCCAGATATTGCGTTAGTGGCGTTTGCCAATGAAGAGACGGTGCCGAAATCCAATGTGCCAAAGTTGCTGGTATCGGTGGCTCCGCCCCCAAGGCTACAGCCGGTTTGCACTATTGCATTGACAGTGAAACTTTTAGATACCGGTGAGGTGGCAGCATGGGCAACGGCGATGCTGAGTACGAAAATAAGTAGGGCGCGGGTGAGGTTATACTGAGATAAAGCATATTTCATTGTCAGCATCCTCCATAATATTTACCAATTCACCGTGACCTGAATGGTGTCGGTATAAGTCCCAACCGCCGGGGTCGGTTGGGCAAAAACCAGACCATAAACCGGAATGACCACCACTGATCCGGTAGCAATCTGGGAAATGCCAGTCAGGTTATCCCAAATTTTGCTATGTGCCGCATCGGTATACAGGTTGTAATTAACATGCTGGCCTGACGGGCCGCCGGCCAAATAACGGCTGGCAGTGCTACCACTCTGCCCACCACTGAGTAGCACATTAAAACTGGTCCCCTTACTGCATTGGACGGAAATGGCACCGTTATTTCCCTGACCGGCGACGGCAATCGGGGTGGTTAACGCAACCACGGTGCCGAAATTCAGGGTACCAAAACTGGTTGCGCCATTAACAATGGTGCCCGCAGTACAAGTGGGCAATAGCGTGGCACGGACGGTGATATTGGCATTTTTCGTTATAGCCCCAACGGGAAAAAGTGGCAGCAGTAATAAGCTGCAAGTGGCGGCCAGAGCAAACAAGCGGCCTGCCATTACCAGGTAACAGTGACGGTAACAGTATCGAGATAGGTGCCGACACTGGGGGTCGCTTGAACAGGGACGCGGGCATAAATAGTCAGTGGGATCGCGGTGGCCAACCCAGTGCCCGTTCCATCAACCGTGCCGGATACTGGCGTCGCATTCCATGGCTGGAGAAAACCGTTGTCTCTGTAAAGGTTATAATTGACGAATTCTGATGTTCCGCCAGCCAGTCGTCGTTGCCCTGAGTTGTCATGTAGCCCATTATCTATTGCGATGGAATAAGCGGTATTATTGCTGCAATGCAATTTAAGTGAATCGTTGGTGGTGCCACTGAATGTCACGCTAAGAGGTGCGGTTAGGTCGCTCACTGTACCGAAATTTACAGTGCCCAGATTACTTAAGTTGCCACTCCCGAGGCCATTATCGATGTAACAACCGGCGATGATGTTGAGTGTTGCGTTTAGTGTTCCACTGGCAGTACCTGCACCTTGCACTGGCGCTGTCTGTAGTACCATCACCGCACCTAAAATAAGTAAGATTTTCTTCATTATTGCTTCCTTAATCATCTAATTTGCAGCCAGGTAAGCGAGAACAGAGTTGCGCCAATAACGTAGCGAAACTAATGTTTATGTAACAAAACATTAAAAATTTAGAT
>NZ_JAZGQE010000232.1:0-6106 GCF_048593885.1 Yersinia sp. 1252 StPb PI
AAATAATAACAAAAATCCATATCAAACCATCAGGCACGCGATACAGCAAAATTTAACTATTTATTTACTATGGTTGATTCCGTATTTTTTTAGCAAGGAAACCAGGCTGGGGAAATAACAATTTTATTCATTGCAATATAGGCATGTGCTTAGCACGGCGGCGGTGATACTAACAGAAGAGCGGCCAACGATCGCTGGCCGGTATTACACCTTAATTCGCGCTAGCCGCAGCCCCCAAAGGCCGGCTGAATTGGCTTAAATCATGCTAATGAGTCTGGCCAGCACGCGACTGATCGTCTTCTAAATGGTTTGACTGGTGCGATATTTCGCCAGGTTTCCTGTCTTGAAGATGAGCATGCCAATCTTCCCTTTCACTCACCACATTGCAAATAGTAATAGGAATAATAATTACTACCATTCATTTTATAGCGTGATAAATTACGACCTGGCACCGTTAAATAGAAAGAGAAAACGCCGTTATGTCCCACTATATGTCTGCCTGTAAAACATCCCGTTCTCTGCCTGCCCTACTGGGCTTGCTGTGTCTGATATTTTGGTTATCCGGCTGCAAACCCGCGGAGGAGAACAACGCATCAGCGGCAGACGACAACTCACCAGCATGGTCCCGGACGGTGGAAACGGCTAAAGGCCCGGTCACATTAACGCAGCAACCTACACGGATTGTCTCCACCAGCATCACCATCACTGGCACCTTATTGGCGATCAATGCGCCGGTGATTGCCAGTGGAGCGACCGCGCCCAGCTCCACTGTCGCAGATAATCAAGGGTTCTTTACTCAATGGTCGGCTGTCGCACAGGCAAAAAAACTGGTGCCGATATATCAGACTGAGCCAAACGCCGAAGCTGTTGCCGGCATGAACCCTGACTTAATTATTATTTCTGCCACCGGGGGGGATTCCGCGGTGAAATTGTATGAGCAGTTATCTGCTATCGCGCCAACCTTAGTGATTAATTACGATGATAAAAGCTGGCAAGAGTTAGCAATGATATTGGGGCAGGCAACTGGCCATGAAACCGATGCGAAAGATGTGATTGATAAATTTGCCAACCGGCTCAATGAGGTGAAACAGAGTATTACCTTACCACCGCAGCCAACGTCGGCTTTTGTCTATCAAGCCGCCGGTAGCACCGCGAACTTGTGGACTGAAGACTCGGCACAGGGCAAGTTGTTGCAGGCGCTGGGCTTTAGGCTCGCTGAAATACCTGAAGCCGTGAAAGGTAACACCAGTATGGGACATCGTAAGGATATTATTCAGTTAGGTGGCGAGAAGCTGGCTGAAGGTCTGAACGGTGAGACTATTTTACTCTTCTCCGGTGATCAACCATCAGTTGATGCATTGAAAAGTAATAAATTTTTAGCTCATATTCCAGCGATTGAGCACAACCGTGTTTATGCCGTGGGTTATGACACTTTCCGCTTGGATTATTACAGTGCGAGTAATCTGTTAGCCCGAATTGAAGGGATGTTTAAACCTGCTCATTGATTGGGTAAGTCCCGGTTCTGACGTTGAGCGCATTCAGGAATGTGACCGAGCAGGCTAAATTTCCCCCTGCGTTACCACAGCGATGCATTCTAACAATAATGCGTGCTAACATATCTCACCCAAATAATAATGATAATCAAATCGATAACAATAATCATTTGTTAAAGAAGAGTTACAATGCCTGCTGATTATTCTCCAGATCAATATTCAATAAAACCGCTGACTCCGGTGTCGACGTCAGGGGTACCAACAACGCGCCGACGCGGGCTGCTGCTGCTGTTCAGCATTGTTGTGTTGCTATTGGTCATGGCTGCCAGCCTGATGCTCGGTGCCAAAGCCATCCCTTTATCTGTGGTCTGGCAGAGTTTGCTTGGTACAGAGCACAGCGCCGATAGCATTTTGATCGTTGAATCACGTCTGCCGCGAACCCTGATTGGTGTACTCGCCGGTGCAGCGCTGGGGTTATCGGGTGCAGTCATGCAAGCCCTAACCCGTAACCCACTGGCTGACCCCGGTATTCTTGGCGTCAATGCCGGAGCCAGTTTTGCCGTCGCCGTCGGGATCATTTTTTTCGGCGTTAATGCCATTCAGGGCTATATTATTTCCGCTTTTATCGGTGCGATGTTAACCACCCTGGTGGTGTATTGGGTCGGTGCTCA
The DNA here is from genome assembly GCF_048593885.1 of Yersinia sp. 1252 StPb PI. Lineage (NCBI taxonomy): Bacteria > Pseudomonadati > Pseudomonadota > Gammaproteobacteria > Enterobacterales > Yersiniaceae > Yersinia > Yersinia sp. 1252 StPb PI. The sequence goes on from NZ_JAZGQE010000232.1 coordinate 2,165, forward strand.
GGGCGGCGGGCGCGTTAATCCCCTGCGCCTGACACTTTCCGGTGTCGCGATTGGCGCTGTGTTAATGGGGATTTCCTCTGGCATAGCACTGACACATCCACTGGTTTTTGATCGGGTGCGCTTCTGGCAGGCAGGTTCATTGGATATCCGCAGTATGTCGGTGGTATTGGCCGTCACTCCGGCAATCCTGCTCGGCGGTGTAATCTCCCTGCTGCTGGCTCGGCCACTCAATGCCATGCATATGGGAGAGGATCTGGCGGCCGCGATTGGGGCCCGTATTGTCCAAACCCAATTTTGGGCAGTCATCGCCGTCACCTTGTTGTGCGGTGCCGCTACCGCAGCCGTTGGCCCTATCGCCTTTGTTGGCCTGATGGTCCCCCATATCGCCCGTTGGATTGTTGGGCCGAATCAATGTTGGATTCTCCCATTCACATTAGTGATGACACCTATCCTGTTGCTGGTATCTGACATTATTGGCCGCTTCTTGGTGCCGGGCGAGTTACGGGTTTCCGTCGTAACGGCATTTATTGGCGCGCCTTTGCTAATCTGGCTAGTTCGACGTAACAAAAGGATGACCACGCTATGAAGTCTGTCACCTCGCCGTGGCTATTTGGTCGCCCCGATGGCGCGATAAATTTACGCATCCGACCACGCAGTTTAGTTGTTTGCAGCCTGCTGCTGCTGGCCTGTTTGTTGGGCGCACTGCTGGCATTAATGGCCGGGACTCTGGCGTTGTCGCCTCAACAGGTACTTAATGCCTTGTTCGGGCAAACCCGTGGTGCAGTGGATATTATCGTCAATCAGTGGCGCTTACCCCGCGCAGTGATGGCGCTGATTTTTGGTGCCGCACTGGGTATCAGTGGCGCAATATTTCAGTCATTAGTACGTAACCCACTCGGCAGCCCTGACATCATCGGCTTTAATATGGGTGCCTATACCGGTGCGCTAGTCGCGATTACTCTGTTTAATGGCAACTATTTCGAGATTGCCAGCAGCGCCTTGGTTGGCGGCTTACTGGCAGCTATTGCGGTGTATCTGCTGGCATATCGACAAGGGATTCAAGGTTTTCGGCTAATTATTGTCGGTATTGCCATTGGCGCGATGCTCACTGCATTCAATACCTGGCTGACAATCACGGCATCACTGGAATCGGCGATGACTGCCGCGGCCTGGGGGGCGGGGTCATTGAATGGTCTGAGCTGGGCTAAGGGCCTGCCATCACTGATGTTTATCTTTGCCGCGACGATAGCCGCAATGCTGCTTAGCCGCCGCATGCCACTGCTGGAAATGGGCGATGATGCCGCTGGTGCCTTAGGGGTTCCCGTTGAGAAAACTCGCCTGAGCCTGATGGCGATTGGCGTCATTCTAATGGCCGCCGTCACCGCCGCCGCCGGGCCTATCTCCTTTATTGCATTAGCCGCCCCACAAATAGCACGGCGTCTGGCGGGCACATCTTCAGTGACGTTAACCACGTCGGCACTGATGGGCGCCTTATTACTGGTTGCCGCCGATCTCTGCGCCCAACACCTATTTCCACCTAATCAATTGCCGGTCGGCGTGGTTACCACCAGCATCGGCGGCCTGTATCTTATTTGGCTTTTAATCCGGGAGTCCGGGCGATCATGAGTATTGTTACCCCTGCAACCACCCTACATCACAGCGATTTTTCCTCCCGCTTACAAGCCGACGCCCTAACACTGGGCTACGACGGTAAGATAATCAGCCAGAACCTGAGCATCTCCATTCCTGATGGTGAATTTACGGTGATTGTCGGCCCCAATGCCTGTGGTAAATCAACGCTGCTACGCGCACTGAGCCGTTTGCTGAAACCGCAAGCAGGTCAGGTAATTTTAGACGGCAAGAATATCGCCAGCATTGATACCCGGCAGGTGGCTCGTCATTTGGGTTTGTTGCCACAAAGTTCGCAAGTACCCGACGGTATCAGCGTGTTAGATTTGGTGGCGCGTGGCCGTTATCCCCATCAGAAGTTATTACAGCAATGGACACAGGCCGATAAACTGGCGGTCAATAATGCCATGCAAGCCACCGGTGTCAGTGAACTGGCTGACAGATCAGTGGACGCATTATCCGGCGGGCAACGCCAGCGAGTATGGATAGCTATGGTATTGGCACAGCAGACGCCGCTGTTGCTGCTGGATGAACCCACCACCTATTTAGATATCGCCCATCAGATTGATTTATTGGAGTTATTCAGTAACCTTAATCAGCAACATAACCATACCTTGGTTGCTGTTCTGCATGATCTTAATCATGCCTGTCGTTACGCTACCCATATTATCGCCATGCGCGACGGGCAGGTAGTTACACAAGGTCACCCACGCGAGGTGATCACGGCAGATTTGGTCGAGCAGGTATTTGGTATGCCGTGCTTGATCATTGATGATCCGGTTTCACATACACCATTGGTGATACCGAAGGGGCGATTTAAAATTTAATCCGCCAGCGAGCAGAGAGCGAGTCAGCCCTCTGCTCGCCGAAGGCGGTTAAGACTCAGTCGATCAGGTTAACAGACAGCGTAATCCATCAATCAAGCCCCCCCGCCAGCATAGAGCATCATGCCCACCCGCATAGACCCGATACTGCAACCGATGCCCTGCCTGACGAAGCGCTGCACTCATGGCTTGATTGACCTGATAAATCACATCTTCACGGCGACCTGCTTCCATAAAGATATTCAATGGCTGACTCGCCCCCAATCCCTGATACACCTGCTCGGTCAGCCAGCCCTGACGTTCAGCAGTCCCCGCCGTCAGTGCCTTGAAATTATCAACATCAGGCCACCAGAACGAACCGGACTGACTCAACACACAACCAAAACGCTGTGGCCAATGTAATCCAGCGTACAACGATGCCAACCCGCCAAAACTCTGCCCGGCCACCACAGTACGAGACGCTTGTTCCGTAAAAGCCTGTTGCAATGCAATCTGCGGGAGTAATTCCGTTTGCAATGCCTGCCAGAAATCCTGATTACAAGGCAGCTCTTGCGAACGATGAGTCTGGTCAATGATGTCGATCAACACATAGACGCCAGCAGGTAAACGCCCTGCGGCGGTTTCACTATCCAAAATGCCAAACACCGGCTGCCTGAGTGCCCAATATTGGCCATCCAGCAAGATAGCCAATGGGCGATCGGCTTTATCTTCAGCACCGGTTGTCGTTGAGTAAATCCACACATTGCGACTATTGCCCAATAACTGACTGTGCCAACTAATCAGTTGCAGACGTTGCGGGTCGGCGGGCAGAATTTTACCCGCATCAATTGGCTGCCAGGCCGTTTGCGGCAAAGCATCGGCTAAATGAACCGCAGAAAGTGGCATTCCGCGATAACTGCAATGCGCGGCGATCGGGTTTAACGGATCGTTCTCAGCGAGATCCATCAATGAGATCCACCAATCGCGCTGTGCCTGACGCTGTTCTTGCGGATTACCGGCCGGCAAATTCAAACATTTCTCTGCTGAGACGGGAATAAAGCTGTAACTGCCACGAAAATCAGACTCCACCTCTGCCTGCCAATACCAAACATCCGTCTGGCCCAGCCGAGTGAGCGATTCAGGATTAATACTGTGGTGATCTGTCACGCCGTTAACATCGATATACACGCAGCTATATACCGAATCACCCGCCTTTCCTTGTCGGTCGCGCCACAGGAAAGTCAGCTTTACTTTGCCAGCCGCTGCCGGTTCAGTCAGGGGCGTTCCCCACTGTGCGATGCGCTGCCACCATGATTCACTGCCCGCCGAAGGATCCTGTAATAACTGCTGACTCTCTGGATATTCGCTCGCCACTCTCACACGCTGCCCTCTTTATGTCATCACACCGGTCACGGTCTATTTATGATTACGTCTTTATTCATTGATAGCGCGGCGACTGTGCGCCATCACAAATGGATATAAGACTTAATATATATAAGGTTATTACCTA
>NZ_JAZGQE010000233.1:0-6099 GCF_048593885.1 Yersinia sp. 1252 StPb PI
ATAATAATAATATTTTCAATATCATATTTATCCAGATCCTGACTGACATAAAATTCGGGTTGAATAAACTGAAAGAAGGGATCATTAAGATCGTATTCTTTGAAATAGTCATCGACCTTCTCAGCACCGACAATAGAAAGGATGGACGGCAACTGAGTCTGCGGCGCGATGGAAAAAGGAACGACACGATTTTCTTCAAATATTCGGGTGAAATCCTGCGTGTTTTTCAGACTTTCTTTAAATTTATCAAAATTACCTGCATCGTTCAGCAAATCCATACTCATATCGAGCCCTGTCTGGCTAGACAATATTTGTTGAAGCTGTGTTTGTCCCCAGTCCTCGAAGGTTTTTATCCAAGCACTATATTGGTCATCTTTCATGCCCATTTCTTGCGCGCTGAGGCTGGTAATAACAGAAACTTTGGCAGCACCTTTCTCGGAAAACTCACGGGTGATTTCTTTTTCATCCGCAGACCAGGTATGACGGGTAATGGTCTGCGTCACTTCTTTCATTTTCTCACTGTTGTAGGTGACAATAACTTTTACTGCCGGCAGAGAGGCATCCAGCGTGAAGTTATAACGAATCCCGACGCTGGCATTACTCGGCGTTCCTTTTAATACATTCTCAAACAGGGTTGCTCCCAGCCCCGTTAGCGACATGCTAAATACAGTATCGTTATTCCCCAAACCAGAGGGACTCAGTGGTGTGGGCATCTGACAGTAAAATACTTTGTTCTCATTGATGATCAATGAGGCCTGCGCTGAGGTATAGCGGGGTTGGCGCAATTCTATTTTACGCACGTCATCGGGCATCAGTTGACCGAGAAATTGATCGTCACCCGCGTCAGGGTTATAAGCGAGTATATATTTTTTTGCTTGCTCTTCGGTTAATCCAGCATTTTGAAAAGCTTTAATTTTGGCATCTTGATTGGCTTTATTGGTCGGATCGGAATTAAATAATTCTTCAGCTTTAATATACTGGACGATAAGTTTTGATTTCGCCACAAGTTGCGGTGATATCCCACTATAAAGCTGTACTTTTATTTTGTCGGCTTCGCTTTCTGTTGGCACGGGAAGTTTGACGGTAAACTGTGCGTATCCGCCTTGTTGCTCTTCTTTACGATATTTATAGAATAAGAAGTCAGGCTTATTTTCCTGACCAGAAAATACTGGAGTTTCAGGAATAACATAAAAAATATTTTTATCTTCGCTATCGCCATAGCAGGTATAGGTATATACCTTGACGCCTAAGTGTTCATTGGTATCTATTTTAATCGAATGCTGGATGGCTGTGGTTAACATAGCTTATTCCTCTTAACTCATGGTTATTTTTTGTATTGAAGTTCAATACGGAGTGAGGTCGATTGCTGTACACCTGAATCGTAATTTCTGGTTATAAATGACGACGTTTTTCCCTGCCAGTGGTATTCAATACGGCCATTCAAGATATTTGACTGGGTATTGAGTAACCAAGTGGTTTGCCACTGCTGATCGGAAAATGAAAAATTAAAGGTAGCGCGTTTGGCCTGACCCTCTGGGAAGTAATTGGCGCTGCCTGAAATCGTTTTAAAATCAGATTGTAAGTGGCGGGCATCAAAGGTCACATTATGAAACCCGATATCCTGAACGGTCAGATTGATGTCTGCCTGCCACTGGCGTGTGATATTAATGAATGAATAGTCGGAAAAAGTGACCTTGATATTTATCTCATTCACGCGACTATCGGCGGTGACGGTGAGAGGAGGAAAGTTTGGCCACTGCATGGGTACTTTTTTATCCGCCCACGTCAGTTCAATCGACATAATCATAAATTTGCTGGCATTGAAATCCAGGCTGACTTTGCAGGTATGCTGTTTTCCCGGATCGTCAGGTTGTTTTCGTTGAGGCTCAGGTAGCGGCGAAGGATCATAGGAAATCAGTTTATTGGCGATAAAGCCGCTGAATAGCGTCGCGATATCCTGTTCGTCGATCAGTTCATAAGATTGGGGCAGGCTGTTTTCGTAAGAAAAATCATAGTCAATTCTGGTGGGTATCTCATCAATATGCGAGATGTTGGCGAGCGTATTACTGAGGATGCTGGCAGCGAGGTCGACCAGATTTTTTCTCACGGTCTCTTTGGTCTGCGGCGACGGGGTATTTTTAAACTCCTCGTCCAACACGACGATACCAGCAGTAATTTGCTTGTCGAGTAGCTGCGCAATAGCCTCTGGTGTGCGGGTTTTGGTGTTAAACGCCAGTATTAGAAACTGCCGCCAGTCGCTGGTGAGATGGGCGTTAACCGTGGTACTTACTGTGAATTGTGTGTGGGTGGTAAGAAAAACCCGCTTCGCGTTGCCCTGTATGGCCTCAGTCAACTCTATCCCTTCCGAATGGGTGGTCGACATAGAGTTTCCTTCAAACTCAACCAGATAGGTGGCGTCACCCAACGGCTCATGAAAGCGCAAGAAGATCGCCGTCTTCGCAGTACACTGCTTAAGGGTGATGTTACCGCCTGAGTGGGAGATATGTGTCTGAATATACTGTTGTATAGCTTGGGTATTGAGGGGAACTAACGGTGTAATCAGGATGACGAGGCCGCCTGCCGGACTGGTGGTAAGGTGAAAACCACTGGTTTTATTTCCCCGATCGTCATGAACTATTTCAGGCGTGAAGCAGCCATAGGTATAGTCATTGGGCGGGCTTCGCTGATCGTGAAAGACGAAAGCTCGATCAAGCAAAAAAAAGGACGCCAGATTTTTTTCAGGATTTAATGATTCAGTCTTCATTTTCAACCTCAAGTGTAATGGTTTGATTGCCCGCCACATAGTCCGACCATTGACCGTTACTGGTTTTATAACGAAACCCTGCCGCGTAAATTGATATGACATTCCATTGATATTCATAGCAATTATCCTGCTGCGTAAACGTATGATCGCGCGTTTGCGTTTCACCCTGAGCTTGAAATCGTAACGTGACATAGCGGATGCCAGTAGCAAACCGGGCGATAATGGTGGCGTGCTGCGCACCAAACTGAGGAAAACTATAAACACCGATGGTGGCTGACTGGATGATTGGCATATCGAGCACCACTGAGGCGGCGCTATCGTTATCCCAGGCGGTCAGCTTGGCATAGGCATCACGTCCCGTTATCGGATAACTGAAACAGGGCGAAGCCAGTGTGAGTTCAAAGGGTTCTGACAGGTTAGCGGAGGAGTAGTGGCCTGTGAGCATACTGTGTTGTGCGAATGTCGGATCGATATTGAGGGTCAGGAACTGACAAGGAAGGCTGGAATAATCCAGCGTCAGTATTTTGTTATTACTGGTTCGTTGCTCGGTGACGAGAGAGATATATCCATTGGCGGTGGGGTAGCTAACGCGAATATGGTACTGATATTCACTATTCAAGCTGAACGTATTATTAATAAATGTGAAGGCCAAATAACTCTGACTGGGTATCAATAGCAGGGTTTGCTGTTGTTCAGAAGGATAAAGCTCGCCCGGTGGTAAAATGATTTGTATATCAATAAACGCCCCGTCTTTAAGACCCTGTGGGAAAGCGTAAAGAATGTTAATCCGCAGGTTACCGTCTGGCAGAGCAGGTGCGGTTATCTGGTGGATAACCTGTTCGGGAGCCTCTTTGGCAATTTGTTGTGCGGTGGCAAAGGGATCCAATAAAAAGCAGATGGGGCGCCGGGTTAGCTCAACGCGTTTTAAATCAATTATCAGGCGACGCTGTTTCTGGGGGAGCAACAGGCAAATATAAGTAGTATTGGTGTTGGCGTTACCGATATAGGGCGATCCTAACGTGTTGAACAGACGATCGAGCAAAGCCTGCGCGAATAATAGTGCTTCTGCCGAGTTGGTTGAGGAGAAGGCTGGCGAGATCAGCAGCGGTAGCCGGGACAGATTTTCGTACATGTACTGAGTAAGCAACATGTAGGGAAACGCGATCCGGTTGTTGGACACCGGTTGGGCGTCTTTAACATTGGCCGCCAGTTCGGCAATTAACTGGCCGGGATCGCAATCTAGTGTGTAGTTTAGCCGTGGCGATACACCCTCGACAAAGCCATCGATACGGGCATTAAAGCCAACAATATTATCCAGCAACGTTTTTTTCATCAGTTGCGTGGTATCTGCATCGAGCGAGATCAAAAATTGAATCGACTGCGCTGAATACCAGGTCGGGTCGTAATCCTGATGAGTTAATGCTGAATCATGGTCAGGTGGTGAGCGGAAACTTAGCTTATAGGGGATAACCGGCAAACCTTGGATAGCCTTCCCTGGGTGTTGGCGATTGAATACCTCAAGTGCGCCGCCACTGGCAAATTGTAGCTCGGCGGTAAAATCAAGGTCGCCGTAGATAATGTTGCTGCTTAGGCTGAGGATAACATCCAGTGCAAAGGCCAGCGGATCACCAGCAATCAGGGCGAAGGGTTCTGGATACAAATAATAGACATCAGACTGCTGACAGACGGCAACGACGCGCAGCTTGTCATCGATGATAATTTGCTGAAAATCAGGATAACCAATAAACATATCAATCAATTACCTTATGGTTTTAATATGGTTTTAATATGGTTTTGATAATCCTGACGCCATTCTTCCGGTAGCTGGTTTAGGATATTCACCGAGCGATGGTGGTAGGCCTCTTCGTAGTGATACTGCATCGTGCTATCACCAACTAGCACGCCTGCGGCATACATGGTGCTGCTACTTTCTGTCAGATCTTTGATGGGGTCGTCAGTGGAAAGGTGCAGGTTGTACACCTCAATCTCGCCGTGTTGTTTGTTGATACGGCTGATAGCACAGTCACACTCTGGGGTTAGCAGTCGACTGGTCAGAGTCAATTCACTCGCCAGTTTCACACCGGTGGTAGTGCAAAAAGGGTGGCCCAGACTGGTGATAAGGGTTTTGAGCTGGCCGCTACTATCCCTGACTTCAATCTCAAGATAGTTTTGCTCCGTGCCGGTAATCACATCTTCGACTCTTAACGCTCGCCCATCCTGCGATTGCACCCATTCACCAATAAGGATGTCATCAATGGCTTTTTCTTTACCATCCTGCATCAAAATGGGGGTGCCTTTACCTAAACAACCATAGGTAATCTGCATGGGTTTTAGCGTGTTGGTATTTAAAAAGCGCTGTTCAGGATCGAACGGACCGGGAGCATTGGTAATAAAACTGGCTACACTCGCTCCTTCAATTTGTAATGTCACTTTAAAGATATAATAAACCCGCTCACCGGAATCAAAATCGGGACGTTTGAATTTAAGCCAGTCGAGATCCCAAGATAAAACGTTGCCGTTAATTCGGGTTTTAGCGTCGTCAAAGAAATTAAAGTCATTGGCAGGGGTGATCGGATCGCCGCCCTGACGTTCGCGGACCAGATAAATTGAGTTATACGCGTTTATAGGCTTGCCATTATTTAAATCAATATTGCCGAAGTAGGTTACGCTGCCTTTTATCGGTACGGTGACATTGCCGTCAAAATTATTAAAGTAGTCACAGTCGCTTTCTTGACGAGCCAGACAGATTTTTATCAGATTATTTTTATTTAAATCAGCAGGTGAATCATTTTGAATTAATTTTGGGTAACTTTGTGTGGTAACAATTTCGGCCCCGTAAACTGTCTGGTTATTCACCGTTTGGGCGAAGGTATAGATGATATTAACCGGATAGCGGGTTTGTTTTAAACTGACCGGGAAGGTGCCATTAGCCTGGATGGGGCAATTGGCAGTATAAATATAGTTCTTTTTACATTGTACTGTTCCCGCAGGGCTGCCTGATTCGTCAAAAATACCTAAGGTTTGCGTGATGTTTATGGCTGACACCGGCAACGAACCAATGGCATTTGCTGAGAACGTTTGCCCATCAGTAGAATCCAGGCTAACGATGCTGTGTACCTGCTGTGCGCTATCGCTATCCCCCATCGCCAGTGAGCTGACGGCATATTTAGCCAGTTTATGGTTTGCCCAGAGCTGACTGAAATTAGGACAACGAACGAGGCTGATACCTGCCAGTCCCAGTTGAATATCATAGAATTTCACCAGCAGCGGATCGTTGGTATTAATTATAAATACACCGGTGTTTGCATATTTATTAATTACACTGCTAATAATAT
>NZ_JAZGQE010000234.1:0-5950 GCF_048593885.1 Yersinia sp. 1252 StPb PI
GCCCTTAGGACATCAAATGTTTTTAAAAACCCTTTTAAAACAAAATACTAAATTAATCGATGCCGCTATATCATATTGGCAACAGGGGGAAATTTATCCAGACAGCTATGTTATTGACGTCGAACAAACTGAGGCCAATGCCCGTCTACTGGTTGAAACAGCCAGTCGGTACCAGATAAAACTGTATCTGATGAGTAAACAGTTCGGGCGTAACCCTGAACTATGCCGCCGTCTGCTGGCATGTGGTTTTCAGGGAATGGTTGCGGTTGATTTTAAGGAGGCGCGGCAGCTCTACCGCCATGCTATTCCTGTCGCCCATGTAGGTCATTTAGTGCAGCCGCCCTCAGCAATGGTCGAGGAGATAGTGCGCCAGCGGCCAGAGGTCATTACTGTTTTCTCGTTGGAGAAGGCAGTGGAGATATCACAGGCGGCGCATCGCCAACATATTATCCAACCCATAATGTTGAAGGTTTGCCAATCAGGAGATTTGCTCTATTCAGGGCAAGAAGCGGGATTCGAGTTACATCATTTACCGGCTGTCATTGCGGCTCTACGAGAGATGCCGGGCGTACGATTGGTTGGAATAACGCATTTCCCTTGCATGGTGTATGACCCCCAGTTGCGGCAAACTTTGCCAACAGCCAACATGCGAACTTTATTGACCGCACGGAATACCCTGCAAGCAGAAGGTGTCACCATTGAACAGCTAAATGCCCCATCAGCAACTAGTTGTACCACCCTCCCCGAGTTGGCCCAATTAGGGATAACACACAGCGAACCCGGCCATGCGCTCACCGGAACCATGCCCACCAATCAGCATGGCGACCAGCCAGAACAGATATCTATGCTATATCTGTCCGAGATTTCCCATCATTTTGCTGATAATAGCTATGTATTTGGCGGCGGTTATTATCGCCGTGGCCATTTGCAAAATGCGTTAATTTGGCACGATAACCAATTTAGCCAATCCTCAGTATTACCGATTGATAATGACAGTATCGATTATTGTCTGCGTCTGGCTGGCCAGTTCCCAGTTGGTAGTCCGGTTATTATGTGTTTCCGCTCCCAGATATTTGTAACTCGCAGTGATGTCGTCTTGATAGATGGCATTCAAAGTGGCACTCCCCGCATTCTTGGCTGCTATGACAGCCAGGGTAATAGGCTGGGTTAATCAATAAAAAAGCTATCAGACCAATACGTTAGTTTATTTAATGTATACCCATGATAGTCTTACACACTGACTTTCTTCGGAGCCTACCCGATGATCAATTCTAACGGATACACCTACGCGCACGAGCATCTCCACATTGATTTGTCTGGATTTAAAAATAATCTGGACTGTCGCCTCGATCAATATCAGCCGATCTGTGACGAAATGCGTGAACTGGTGAGTAAAGGGGTGCTGAACATCATCGAAGTGACCAACCGATACATGGGCCGTAACCCTCAGTTTTTATTGAATCTGATGCGTGACAGTGGCATAAATATCATCGCATCAACCGGTTATTACACTGACAGTTTTTACCCGCCGAGGGTGCGTGAAAGTAGCGCACAGCAATTGGCACAAACCATGATTGATGAGATCGAGACAGGTATTGATGGCACGGCACTAAAAGCGGGCGTCATTGCCGAGATAGGGACCAGCGAAGGGGTTATTACCCCTGATGAGGAGAAAGTGTTTCATGCCGCAGCACTGACTCATCATGCAACTGGCCTGCCCATCTCAACCCATACCAGTTTCAGTACCATGGGATTGCAGCAAATTGCACTACTCAAACAACATGGTGTACCGCTCGATCGCGTCGTTATCGGCCATTGTGACCTGAAAGAGCAAACTGATCTTATTGTGCAAATGATCGAGATGGGCGTGTATGTCCAATTCGACACCATAGGTAAAAATAGTTATTTCCCGGACCAACGCAGGGTCGCGATGTTAGTGGCGTTGGCTGAACGCGGGTTGCTGGACAGAGTCATGTTGTCGATGGATATCACCCGTCGCTCACATTTAAAAGCCAATGGCGGTAGCGGGTTTAGTTACTTAGTTGATTCGTTTGTTCCCATGTTACTGGCCGCAGGGATTTCCCACGCTCAGGTGGAAATGATGTTGCGCCACAATCCTAATAAATTTTTCGCCACGCAAGGAAAGTGATTATGAAGAAGATTGGCATTGCCGGGCTGCAACGAGAGTTAATACGCGAAATGATTGAGCAGACGGCACCTAATACCTTTGAGACATTTATTCTCTCGGACATGGATGCGGCTATCAAAGTGAAAGAAGGCCAATTGGACTATTATATCGGTGCCTGTAACACCGGTGCCGGAGCGGCATTATCAATGGCTATCGCGATTATTGGTTATAACAAAAGTGCCACTATCGCCAAGCCTGGAATCAAGGCGAAACCTGAGCAAATAGAGAAGTTGGTGACTGAGGGCAAAGTGGCATTTGGCTTATCCGTCGAACATATTGAACATGCAATCCCACTGCTGATTACACAGTTGCGCTAAAGGGGACACCACCGTGGATTATATTCATATTGTTGTGGTTGCTCTGCTGACAGGGATGACCGCGCTGCTTTCTCACCGTTCCGTTGCCGTGTTTCATGACGGTATCCGCCCTATTTTGCCACAGTTGGTTGAAGGGAATATGAGCCGCCGTGAAGCGGGGAGTATTGCTTTCGGTCTGAGTGTAGGTTTTATCGCCTCAGTCGGTATCTCATTTACCCTCTCGACCGGCTTACTTAATTCCTGGTTACTGTTTTTGCCGACTGACATCATTGGTGTGCTGGCAATCAATAGCTATCTGGCATTTGCTCTGGGTGCTGCGTGGGGTATTTTGGCCCTTACCAGCTTACCGGCAGTTAATACTGCGCTCACCTCATTACCAGTGAATTTTATCGGTTCTCTGGGGGAATTGAGTAGCCCGGTGATATCCGCCTTTGCCCTATTCCCATTGGTGGCTATTTTCTACCAATTTGGCTGGAAGACCGCGGTTATTTCCGCCTTTATCGTGCTGCTGACCCGTCTGCTGATTACCCGTTTCACCGGGCTATTCCCTGAATCAATTGAAATTTTTGTCGGTATGATTCTGCTTATCGGCATTGCCATTGCCCAAGACTTACGGGCAAAAACCCACCTGGGAGGTGGTGGCGGACACTCGGTATTTGAAGAGCGAACCCAGAGAATTATTAAGAACTTGCCGATGCTGGCGGTAGTGGGTGGATTAATTTCAGCCGTCGCCAGTATGAAGATTTTTGGTGGTAGCGAAGTATCAATTTATACACTGGCAAAAGCTTACGCGCCGGGTATCACGCCGGAAGAGTCATTGGCATTAATCCATCAGGCATCACTGGCTGAGTTTATGCGTGGCCTCGGATTTGTGCCGCTGATTGCTACTACGGCACTGGCGACCGGTGTTTATGCCGTTGCAGGTTTCACTTTCGTGTTTGTGGTCGGTTATCTGGTTCCAAACCCCTTACTGGCAGGGATAATCGGCGCGGTGGTGATATCACTGGAAGTGCTAATGCTGCGTTCCATCGGAAAATGGTTAGGCCGCTTCCCGTCAGTACGTAATGCGTCTGATAATATCCGTAACGCCATGAACTTGCTGATGGAATACGCGCTGTTAATCGGGGCAATTTTTGCGTCGATCAAGATGGCCGGTTATACCGGTTTCACTATCACTACCGCCTTATATTTCCTGAATGAAGCCATTGGTCGCCCGGTGATGAAGATTGCCGCACCAGTGGTGGCGGTGATTCTTGCCGGTATCGTGTTGAACCTGTTCTACTGGCTGGGGTTATTTGTTCCAGCATAAATCCTTGGTACTTGACGTTGCAGGGTTGCTGCGTAGAGAGTAAAAAAGCCCGTTCGTGGAAACGAAACGGGCTTTTTATTGATGACTTAAATATGCAGAATTTAAATCGCTTCTTCGTCTTGCTCACCGGTGCGGATACGCACCACACGAGAGACATCAAAGACAAAGATTTTGCCGTCGCCAATTTTACCTGTCTGAGCCGTTTGCATAATCGCTTCAACGCAGGTATCGACAATATCGTCAGCAACCACAATTTCTATTTTTACTTTTGGCAGGAAATCCACCATATACTCAGCGCCACGGTACAGTTCGGTATGCCCTTTCTGGCGACCAAAACCTTTTACTTCTGTCACTGTCATCCCGGTGATACCGACTTCAGCCAGTGCCTCACGGACATCATCCAGTTTGAATGGCTTAATAATCGCGTCAATTTTTTTCATGGTGAATCCCTGTTTTACCAATTCTTGCGGCCAAAGCCTGATGTAATCGGATAGCGTCTATCTTTACCAAAATTGCGGGCAGTAATACGTGGCCCGACAGCCGACTGACGCCGCTTATATTCATTGATATCTACCAGGCGAATGACCTTACGCACGATAGTTTCATCAAAACCGTCTGCGACCAAATCAGCCACCGACTTATCCTGCTCGACGTACCCTTCGAGAATAGCGTCCAAAATATCATAAGGTGGCAGACTGTCCTCATCTTTCTGATCAGGAGCCAGCTCAGCAGATGGCGGGCGAGTAATCACCCGCTGTGGAATCACATAAGAGACGGTATTACGGTATTCCGACAGTTTAAACACCAAGGTCTTTGGCACATCTTTCAACACATCAAAACCACCGGCCATATCACCGTACAGCGTGGCATAGCCCACCGCCATTTCACTTTTGTTACCGGTAGTTAATACAATACTGCGACGCTTGTTAGACAAGGCCATCAATACGACACCGCGGCAGCGTGCCTGTAGATTCTCTTCCGTGGTATCGCGCCCTGTACCGGCAAACATCGGTGCCAGTTGGCCCATAAAAGCATCAAACATCGGCTCGATGGACAGTACATCAAATTCAATACCGAGAATTTCAGCTTCTTCTTTAGCATCCGCAATACTGATATCTGAGGTGTAGCGGAATGGCATCATCAATGCCTGGACTTTATCTTTGCCCAGCGCATCAACTGCAATCGCCAGTGTCAGCGCCGAGTCAATCCCACCGGA
Source organism: Yersinia sp. 1252 StPb PI (assembly GCF_048593885.1). NCBI lineage: Bacteria > Pseudomonadati > Pseudomonadota > Gammaproteobacteria > Enterobacterales > Yersiniaceae > Yersinia > Yersinia sp. 1252 StPb PI. The sequence goes on from NZ_JAZGQE010000234.1 coordinate 5,031, forward strand.
CAAGCCCAGCACCGCGCCATTAAACCCATTTTTGGTCACGTAATCACGCACCGCCAACACCAGCGCTTCATACACTTGCGCTAATGGCGGTAACTCTGCGACAGGGGCCGTCATAGGGACCACATTGCACTCATTCAATTGCAATAAGGTGGTCTGTTCCGCAAAAGCCGCCAAACGATGCGTCATATTACCCGCCGCATCGAATACCTTGGAGCAACCATCAAAAATCAGTTCATCCTGCCCACCAATCTGGTTGAGATAGACCAATGGCAACCCGGTACGCTGGCAATGTGCTGCCATCAGAGTTTTACGAATATACGGTTTTTCACGGTTATATGGCGAGGCATTGATCGACAATATCACCTCTGCACCGGCAGCTTTAGCGGCGTCTACCGGGCCATCGAACCATAAATCTTCACAGATAAGCAGCCCCAAACGATAACCGTTCAGCTCCACAACACAACTTTCATGACCGGCAGAGAAGTAACGTTTTTCGTCGAACACACCGTAGTTAGGCAATTGTTGTTTAAAATAGCGCCCTAGCAATTTGCCGTCAGCAAACAGGGACAATGCGTTATACAAGTTGCCCTCTTCGCGCCACGGATGCCCCACCAGTATCGCCGTATGCTGCGTTGCCGCCTGCAAACGATCCAGTTGCGCTTCACAACGTTGATAAAAATCATCACGATACAGCAGGTCTTCTGGCGGATAACCGGACAAAGCCAGCTCGGAGAACATAACCAGTGAGGCACCCGCCTTCTGCTGCTCATTTAAGGTTTGCAACATACGTTCAGTGTTGCCTTCAATATCGCCAACCAGCCAATTCAACTGGGCTAATGCAATGGAAAGTTTTCTGCTCATGGGTATTTAAACTCGGTTATCAGTGTGCCTGTAGCTAACATTTTATTGATAAATAATAT
>NZ_JAZGQE010000235.1:0-5944 GCF_048593885.1 Yersinia sp. 1252 StPb PI
TTGCATTGCGTGACGTGCCGACAACCCCAGTTAACTGCGGCAGATGTACGACGTCGCCCAAACCAAGGTTTGCGAGAGTTGCAGCAACAGCAGCGGGGCCAGCGGTGTTAATTTCAGATAAATTATTGGCAATTTTTAACGACGCAACATCAACCGCTCTAACAGCTTTAGGGGTCGCGGCGAGTGTTTCGCTAGTGCTGTTGGTTGCATTACTTAATTGGACAATCCCTTTTTGGGTTAATGAGGCGTCTTTAAGATCAGGAATTCCCTCGTCAATCAGCTTCTGTATCGATAAAAGCACTTGATTAAACGTATCACTATCAGCCTCTATTTCAGCGGCTGTTAGAATACTCATTAATTCACGCTGAATGGTATTAAACCACTCTGCTGGCAATATCGTAGGTGGAACACCACCAGCAACATTGCCGTCGGTAAATTCGCCATTACTGTCAGCACGCGTATTCGGTATATCGCCAATTTTTTGCATAGATAATCCTCGCCAGGAAAGGCGCTTTAAATTAATAGATATTGATTAGTTAGCTAACGTAGCCAAATTTAAGGATGGTATGAGAAGGGTTTAATACGGTTAATCGACATTCAAGCTGTTTGTTTCCCCACGAACGCAGGGGATCACTGCAATAAGTTAAACCGCACTGGGCATAATTGATGGTGGTTTCTGGTGCGGTAATCAGCCAGGTGAAGGGCCACTCGTCACCGTTTAAAGCATCACCACAAACGGACATCCCGGCACAGGCTTGCCGGTATTGGGTGATAGCAATGGAGTAACCCAATGCCTCCGCAACACGAATAAAATAAGTAACAGACTGCCCACCAATACCAAACAGTTTGGATACTACGGCCCGCTGCCGCTGGATAATGCTGTCAATCTCACCTATCGCGCATAAATCAGGTAATCCGAGCGTCGCTTCCCACTCAGGAAGCATTGCCGTTGCTGTTGATGGAAAAGCCGCATCAAGCAAATCACGGGCATCTTCATCGCTACGTTGAAAGGATTGGGCTAGTGCGCGTAAAGTATTGGTTTGAATACCGTTAAGTTGTCGGGGCCAAACCAGACCACCAGGCATTAGTGCTTGAAGAGCGGCGGTATATTCATTAACAGAATATCGACTCATGGATAGGTCACCGTTCCCCGGACAGGTAACTTACCGGTTTCAAGCTGAATATTAGTCGTCGGTGAATCAAGAATAAAACCACCGGTTCCTGCAACATCACCGATGGCCAGCAGCAGTGACGACAATAAAATTTTTCCACCCGGCTCACCCTCAGTAAAAAACACCTCATCAATAGCCGTATTTATTGCCGAGGTAGTTTCACTGGATGCCGTAGAAATGCCACTAATCACAAAATTTACGGGTGCTGCTACCGGTGCGCAAACATAAATGATGGCGATAATGGGCTGTAAGGGATAGACATGATCTGCAACACGCCCCTGATCACCCGTTGCTTTTACTGCGCCCCACTCTTCAAGCTGAGAGACGCCATCAGTCCCGACCGGAAAACCACCTGAATCATTGCCATCGCACATGATATAAATGCCAACCGTACCTACCCCCTGTAAGCGACGCTTCACCCAACAACGTGTCACACCAGGCACGGCCAACGCCCAATTTCGATAATCGGTATCGTTGCCACCTTGCGGGGTATTTTGATAGGCCAGTAACATACGAGAACGAAAAGCATCTTCTGATTCAATATCAGCGCCGCCAGATATCTTAACTATCGCTGTGGCCACTGACAGGACACCATCAATTGCAACGTCGAGTGTAAGAGACGTTCCGGCATCCGCATTCCCCGCGATACCGCCGCCAGTAGTGTCATCCAATACGCTGGGGAGTACAGCAGTGATTGAACCGGTGGCGGTACCAACAGCCCCCAGTGTTAACTCATGGTCGAGACTGTATTGATAACCATCGGCCCTGTTTAAAAGGCTACCGGCGCTAATGATACGGCCTACGGTCCCACTAAACTCGACTGTAGGAGAAGTTGCAGGGTTGGCGGGTTTGCGGAAAACATCTTTCAACGCAGCCCACGCGGCAAGATATTCGTCAGTGGCATTATAAGGCGTGGATTGCAGCGCGATATAATCCAGATAACCATAATGTAAATGCGCCATTCCGGCATCAGCATCACTGATCACACCGATATTGGAGAAGCGCAATAAATTACCGCCTGTCTTGAGTTCTGATTGAATATAAGACAGGTTGCGCTGGCGCAGTTCACTTAATGTGGGGCGATTAAATGGCATGTATTAGGTCTCCCATACCCATGAGAATTTAACTGAAGCCTGTGCTTTAGCCGGTTGTTGATAGTTGATAATGAGATTTAATCGGTTGGGAAACACTATCTGAGCATTGGTACTTATTGCGGTCACCACGCCATCATCAACCAGCCAGGCCAAAGCTTCATTAGCATAGTCCTCAGCCTTTAACGCGACTTTAGTCGTGAGTTTTTCGCGGCGAAGCAACCACAAACGGGAACCTATCGGATACGCTGATCCGGTATCACCCCACCACCCTCGGCGGTCATCGCCATCGATAGCATCATCACTACGGGCCAACCGGTCCGTGAACAGGCTAATTAAAATGGCAGTCTCTAAATCATCACCATCCAGCAAGCCACCGCCGCCGGTTTGCCAGTCGCCCAGCAATTTGTCCGGTTCCCAGACTGTTTTGATATCTGTTGTCATTCAACCACCTTGCCCGTCACTTCACTGGTTAATGTCGAACTACCACCCTGAACATTTTTAAGTTGGTGATTGTGGGTGTTATAGGCTTCGCGCAGGGTTTTCAGTGTGGTGCCATTGCTGTCTGCGTTATCGACAATATCGCCGCTAACCTCTAATAACGGCGTATTTAGCCGTACTTTTCCCGAGGCATTAATCGTCACCTCAGTCGCATTATTAACCGTGACCGGCTGGCCATTGGCTTCAATAATAATGCCTGTTTCAGTTAACTTGACGTATTGCCCCCATTGCGAATAAATCACCGTTTCACCCGTATTGAGTCCGGTGTGGCGAAAAGACTGATGATTTGAGCCAATAATAACTGCGCTTGATCGGTCACCTCCCAGAAAACCAATAACAACATCAGTATTAGCGGGAAGCCCCGATGAAAAACCAAATTCAGCCAATCTCGGCGTATCATCACGCACTTCAAGCGGTGTTTGATATTGGACTGTTTGAACGGTGCCACCATCATTGCTGCCCGTGACGCGCCCTACCCCGATCATCATTTTTATTTGGCGGTATAATTTGGCGAATTGCCCTGATTCACTCATCGTTGGTTTAACTCCATAAGATTTGAATAAAACTGATAAGGTTGGACGGTAAAGGCTTCCGGGGGCATCAGGACCATTTGCGCAGCAGTGCCGTGATCGTCTTTGAGGTAGGTCACCTCCGATAGCAGCCAGAGTTCATCCTTTAAACCAAAAATAGGTAAATCAATGGGGATCAGCGTGTTAGGTTCCCACAATTTTCCGTCTTTATCCCGCCAACTATCAACAGTCACCAGCAGCTCTTTAGAGCGTCCATAACGGCGGTTCATTTCCCAATCAATACATTGCTGAGCCAGTTTTAGGGCTTTCATGGTACTTTCAACAATGATAATGCGGTTGCGATAACGCATTTTGGCCGCTTCTGGATCGCGGCTCCGGGCTAACGTAACTGAACCGTATCCCGCATCCTGAACCTGCTCCTGAAGTTGGCTCACCGACATCGATACACCGATGTAATCAGAAAATCGTTGGTCCATTCCTGAGTTATACGCAGCGTCTTCTATATTGATGCCCTGCGCGACACCGCTGGCCGCTTTTCGCGTCCCCACCCGAGTCAGATAGAGGTTCCCATCTGGCAGGTCGTAATACAGCAATGCCGCCCAGCGGGTGATGCGGTCAATGATTTCCTGAGAGGATTCACCCCAGTTCAATGTAAATTGGGGGACAATATCCAAGTCGGTCACATCAGTCGTCACCGTAATGCCGTAGGGCTGCGCCAATCGTTGGGCTATTTGTAGCGCTGTTGATTGGCTGATCACATTGTTTGACCACTCTGCGGAGCAATCAACCAAGTCCTGGCACTTGCTCCGCCCTGTCGCCCTCACTTCGCGGCGGTTACGGCTGATCATCGGTGCCCAACGGTCTATGTAGCCTGTCAGAACAACATCATCACCTAAATTAACCACGCAAGGAGCACCTGGATTAACCCACTGCTGGTTATCACTCCCCGGATAAAGATCCATCAATGACAGACTGAAGTCACTGGGTAACCGCTCTATACTGCGAGTGACCCGAACATTGTCCCAACCGGTGATTAATTTATTACCAATGCGCAATGTCAGATCATCACTCATGAGTTCAGCGCCTTAAATCGGACTGGCATAAATGCCGGGTGAATGGGATTAGCCATTTTCACCAGCGCGTCACCTCGCCGCGCATCCTGATATAGCCGATTGGCAAGATTAAGCGCGGGTAGTGATCGGTTAAAATTGACGGTATCAACGCGAGACAGGTTCGCTCCGGTCTGCTGCAACAGCGTGACGATTGAACCGCGCAAATCGTTTAGTGCCTGGTATACCTCGTCATTACCCCTGTCAGCCGCAGAAAGCGCCGCACCGTCTACGACATCACAGACTCGCGTCAATATATCGACCGCATCGTCATAGCTTTCAGGTTGATATTGCGAAGCAGCAAACACCATCGCACCGGCGCACAACACAATAATGAGTTGGTAGCTGGCGGCTGCGGTATTGCTGTCACTGGGGTTAGGTCGAAAAGTGTTGTCATCAACTTCCGTTAATTCTTGCATCATGCGGATTAAATCAAGGGTGCTGGCTCCGCTGGCCAAGATGGCATTCACGACAGCAAGAACAGCGTTGGCATGTTCCTCTACTGTCGCAGCCTCTTTCAATGCATCGCTAGCAGCAACAAGTGAGGCCCGCCCCTCGACTGAAACAGCCATTTTTTGAGCTACCAGCGCGGACAGGTTCGTTGTGTCACTCTGCGTACTAACGGATGCCGTAGCCCCCGATACGCTGCCGCCTACGGTACCGTGGTTGTAACGGCCATAACGATCACGCCCAAGGGTTGAACGGAGGACATTGCCGAGATTTGTCGCCTCACTGGTGGTTGAATTCACCATGTTTACCCAGAATGCTGCTGTACTTTTTAGTGTTCTGATAGTTTGAGTGACGGAACGGATCTCACCTTTGACCGTAGCAATAAAGGTCGCGACGGACTTGGTGGCCAGACCGAACCATGACGACTGAATAGACGAAACGGCATCTGCTGAACTGGTAACAGAAAATACCCGTAAGCCCGACTCAATAATGGTTAGCGTAAATTCAAAAACGCGCCCTGACTCAGCCCCTTCACTCAGACGAAGACCACTTTCAGGAATACTGACCGTCATTTCACCCAGCGTTGGGTGTACTAATGTTCCCGCATCCGGCATTTCACAGGCAGCAATCAGTGAATCACGCTGGGTCATGACGTCAGGCGCGTTATAAAGGCCACTACTCTGAATAAGAAAACCACGGATAGTCAGGCGGCGAGTCGCTCGCCCCAAGTCTTCAATCCACGCAGTATCGCGATAAGGATATTCATGAATGGCCTGGCGACGGCCAAAAACACCCTCAGCAGTCAATACAGCAAAAGGAACACCACGAAAAGAGGCAGGGTGCAGGTGTTCAGACCATTGCCAACTATCACCACCAGTACCTAATAAATCAGAAAGTGCATTGCTGATCAGTGACATTTGACTCCCTCCATAAATGGAAAAACCCGCACAATGGCGGGTTCACAATAAGGTGACTACATTTTTGAATTACTAGGCTGAGATTCAATACTTTAGTAGCCAGCTTACCATTAGGTCAGGTTGACCACTCTGATGATTTATTATAATTTATTGATATTTATAATAATTCCAGTC
>NZ_JAZGQE010000236.1:0-5777 GCF_048593885.1 Yersinia sp. 1252 StPb PI
CACTGACATGAGTCAGCTCATCGGGATTATTTCACTGGCCGGCTAGCTGTAACTCCAATGCCTTTGGGTATTATCTTCGTCCTTGAAGCTACAGGGGGATTCGTTATTCGGCCCATACCGAAGTACAGGCCGAATAATAACTAGAACGATGTGCGCTTATAAGTGCGGTACTGCGGCTGCCAATAGTTATGCTCAATGGCTTTTGCCAGCGCTTCTTCTGAGGTAACAATGGCGACACCTTGCAACTGCGCCGCTTTGCCCACCTGCATTGCAATGCTCTTTGACACAGCCTGAATATCGTCGATACGCGGCAGCAATGCCCCTTCACCGTTCGATGCAAGTGGTGAACAGTCAGCCAATGCACGGCTGGCTGCCATCAACATACCGTCGGTCACCCGCCGGGCGCCCGATGCCAACACCCCCAAACCAATCCCTGGGAAGATATAAGAGTTATTGCATTGTGCAATCGGATACAGCTTCTCCTTGTAACTAACCGGTGAGAATGGGCTGCCCGTGGCAACCAATGCGGCACCATCGGTCCAGTTAATAATGTCTTCTGGCCGTGCTTCAACCCGTGATGTCGGGTTAGACAATGGCATTACAATCGGCCGTGGACAGTGCTGGTGCATCTCGCGGATCAGCTCTTCAGTAAACAACCCCGGCTGGCCTGAGACACCAATCAGCACAGTCGGTTTAGCATTGCGCACCACATCCAGCAGTGAAATTGAGTCACTGGCCAGATTCCAGCTTTGTAGCGCCTCACTCTTTTGCACCAGTTTACTTTGGAAATCCAATAAGTTAGGTAGTTTGTCAGTCAACAGACCAAAACGGTCAACCATAAAGACTCGCGCCCGGGCCTGATCTTCACTCAAACCTTCTGAAATCATCTGTGCAATGATCTGTTCAGCAATACCGCAACCTGCTGATCCGGCGCCGAGGAAGGTGACGGTTTGGTCGCGTAACTGGCTGCCTGCGGCATGGCTGGCAGCAATCAGGCTACCCAGCGTGACCGCCGCGGTACCCTGAATATCATCATTGAAACAACATAGCTCGTCACGGTAGCGGTTCAGCAGCGGGGTGGCATTGTTCTGCGCAAAATCTTCAAACTGCAACAACACATTTGGCCAGCGGCGTTTGACCGCCTGAATGAATTCGTCAACAAAAGCATAATATTCATCACCGGAAATACGCGGATGACGCCATCCCATATACAGCGGGTCATTCAGGCGTTGCGGGTTGTTGGTCCCGACATCTAACACTACCGGCAATGTATAGGCTGGACTGATACCACCGCACGCGGTATACAGCGACAATTTACCAATGGGGATCCCCATGCCGCCAATGCCCTGATCGCCAAGGCCGAGAATACGCTCACCGTCGGTTACCACGATAACTTTCACGTTCTGTTTAGTGGCGTTTTGTAACATATCGTCAATGTGTTCACGGTTTGGGTAAGAGATAAATAACCCACGCGCACGACGATAGATATCAGAGAAGTGTTCACAAGCCTCGCCAACGGTAGGCGTGTAGATAATTGGCATCATCTCGCTGAGATGGGCGTCCAGCAGGCGGTAAAACAGAGTCTCATTGGTGTCTTGAATGTTGCGCAGATAGATATGCTTATCGTCGTCATTTTTAAAATCTTGATACTGGCGGTAAGCGCGCTCAGCTTGTTCTTCAATAGTTTCAACCGCTTCAGGCAACAATCCGTGTAAGTTAAAGTGGTTGCGCTCATCATTAGTAAAGGCGCTGCCTTTGTTAAGGAGAGGGAATTCCAACAGGATCGGACCAGCGTAGGGGATATAGAGGGTGCGCTTACTTTCGTATTCAAGTTCCATGAGTTTTACTCTTATATGACTATGGGTATTGATAGCAATTGTTGCCCTGATCCTAAAAGATAAGAAGAATATGTACAGCTTTTGTTAGTTAAATATGTCTGTAATCGGTAAAAGTGCGAGTTAACTTGCAGATTTAGCTGAGCAGTTTATTGGAACCCGGCGTCATTCGTTGCGAGGTCTTGGTGCTATGATCGGCATCGCTCAGGCCGGCTTATGGCTTGGAATACCAGATGATTGATCAGGTTGTACACGCGGGAATGAGTTTCACTGCTATTTAGGGGAATAGGTAGGATTAGCGTGATAACCGGGGGTTAGCCATGTAACCCCCAATTAGTTGGGTATTATTTCGGCAAAAATGTCACGTGTTTTACATCATCGCAACCCAAGGCTGCCAGTGTTGCCAGTGTGGCATCCCACTGAGTCAGTGTCGGATTACTGCCCTCAATCAGCACCGCACGGCGAATGGCCGCGCAATCCCCACCGGTAATGTTGGTCAGGATCAATGCAGCTTGCAGCGGTGGCAGGCTGGGGTTGAAGGCGGCATTTTCTGCATAACGGCCCACATAGATAGCGCCATCAGCCGCTTCCAATGCAACACCGCTATGAGCATTGCTATAAGGAGCATGACTGTGGTTCGCACCTTCGAGGGCTGCCTGAGTCAGTGCATCGGTTTCAGCCACGGTGTAGCCATGAAACACCGGATCCATCAGCAGCGTGGTGATATCCAAATCTTTCGGGCCGAAAGAATCTGGCAAATAGTGACCCAGGGTTGCGGCAGGGCGGCCCGGCAAATGGATATGCAGGTCGGTTCCGCTATTCAGCTCATTCATAAACTGGCGGCAATGACCACAGGGAGTGTAATTAACAGTAATTGCGACCAGGCTGGCTTCGCCGCGTAACCAGGCATGAGTAACCGCACACTGCTCGGCATGAATGGTTTGTTGTAGCGGTACACCGCTAAACTCCATATTGGCGCCAAAATAGAGGTTGCCGCTGCTCCCCTGAGCGACAGCACCAACCATAAAATGAGAGATTGGCGCCAGCGCACACGCGGCAGCCAGCGGCAACAACGCGAATGCCAGCGCATTGTCATCCAACCCACTGATGCTTTTTACCGTTTCCACTTGCTTCGCTGTCAACATGGCAGGGAAATCGTTTGCGCTCAGAATAGGTTCAAGTGCTGATTGCAGTGAAGCGGGTAGCTTAGCCCAAGGGGCATGAAAACGTGCTTGCATAGGGAGTCTCTCCAAGAGTAACGGGAAACTATTTTAGGCAGCTTAGGGGCTTCTTGATGTGATTGATGTCTCATTACTAATGAAATCGATGCAAGTAAAATCTCAAATGAGAGATGTATCTCAAATTTAAACCTGAAAACGGACGCTATTTCACCTTGTTACTGTAGACCCTGATGTGCGTTTGCGCGTCAGGGTCTCACGCCATTAGCCGAACAAATGGAGTAACACCGGGAATAGGAAAGGAGCCAACAGTGAAGTGATAATCCCGCAGATTACCAGTGCCAGTGAGCTAAATGCGCCTTCCTGAAAGTCCATTTCAGCACAACGGGCGGTACCCAGTGCATGGGAGGCGGTACCCATGGCTAAACCTCGCGAGGCCTTAGTGGTTATCTTTAATAAATTTAGCAAGCTATGGCCAAATACCGCACCCAGAATACCGACAAAAATGACGCATACTGCGCTGATGGCGGGTAAGCCATGGATAGACTCAGCGACGGCCATGGCAATAGGTGTGGTGACAGATTTAGGCAATACCGAAGCCGCAATCTCCGGGGTTGCTCCCATCCACAGGGCGACCGCCGTACCACTGACCATGGCGGTAATACTGCCAATAAAACAGATACTGATAATGGATTTCCAGCGGGCGCGAATTTGATGCAATTGTTCATATAGCGGGAAAGCTAGCGCCACCACGGCGGGTTGCAGTAAATCATTCAATACTTTGCTGCCAGCAAAATAGTTGGCATAGGGCATATGCGTGACCAGCAGCAATGGAATGATAACAACCATCGATATCAATAATGGGTTAAGCAGTGGCATTTTCAGCCAGCGGGCTAAACGACGCGCACCAAAGAATACGATTAAGGTGAGTGGCAGTGACCACCATAAATTGCTGATCATTTGTCGTCCTCGGTATGGGTAGGAGAACCAATGACTTTGCGTTCGCGGTGAACATAATGAGAACTGTAAGCTACCACCAGCATGACAATTAGGGTGCTGACAAAGCAGGAAACTACGATGGGACCAAACTGTTTAGTCAGTTGGTCGTAGTACTGCATCACACCGACACCAATCGGCACAAACAACAGCGCCATATAACGGATCAGTAGGTGGCAACCGGGTTTCACCCAGGTTGAAGGCAATATCTGGGATGCCAGCAGAGCAAATAGAATCAGCATCCCAATGATACTGCCAGGGATGGTGATAGGCAGCAACAAGGCCAGTGCTTTACCCGCCCATAAGCACAGATAAATAATGGCGAAAGCCCGCAGGTACTGCCAGCAAAGTGAAGTCACATTGCGCATAGAAAAGGTCCTGAGTTACGGAGTGCATTCATCATACAATTAAGTTTGATTATGTGCTAGCTGTCACACTATGAATAATAGACTCATCATGTATCAAACTGTGAGCGTGTTGATTTGCTACTACACATAACTTATTCGCAGCCCTCCTTGCTGCATTTGGGCGACTATTGGGTATGTTCTGATACCTGATGGGGTTGAGCCGACTGCGTCTTAGCCAATCGATAGCCACGATAGAAAAATGCCAGCCCCAAAATAGCCGCGATAATCAGCATATAGAACATCATCTGCGGTGCGGCCCAGGCTAGCAAGAAGCCACAAAGTACCGGATTAATGGCTCCGCCTAATTGACCGAGATTTTGTACCCCATAGTAACTGCCTTTGAGATTCGCTGGAGCAATAAAATCGATAAACAAGTATTCGACTGGGATAACAATAATTTCGCCCAATGAGAAAATCGCCATTGCCAGCATCCATAGTGGAATTGAATCTTGAGCCGCCATAAATCCGAGTAGGCCAATGATAAAGAACAGGGTGCCAAACATCAGCCAGCGCATTAAGTTCTGCTGATTCATACGGCGACTTAATAAGTATTGCAGGGTAATCACAATAGTTGCATTAACGGTCATTACTGCCCCGATCACCTGATAGGCAAATTTAGCATCTGACACCGTAATCAGATATTGAGATAAATAACCCGAGAATTGGCCAAAGACAATAGCACTGAGCATGCTGCCGAGGGTGAAATAAATCAGCCGTTTATCACAACGTAAGATAGTAAATGTTTGGCGGAAATCCGGTACTGATTCGCTAGCTGAATGTTCTGTTGCTAACATATCGGTACTGCTTATTCTGAATTTCAACGCCACCGCGACCAGCAACGCCAATACCCCCGAAATGATAAAAGGCAATTGTGAGCCAAAACCAACCACCAAAACCCCCATCGCCGGCCCCACCGCCCAGCCGACATTGACCAGTGTGTAGTTAGCTGAAAAGGCTTTAATACGTTCATTTACTGGCAGCCAATCAGCAAAGCAGGCTTTGAGCGCGATACTGTAAACCGAGTAGGCCGAATGCAGCAGCGCCAAAATCAGAATGATCCAGGCCGGATGCTCAATCCATGGCAAAGTAAAGAATGTGGCAGAAAACAGACTTATTGCTAGCAAAATCAATAGCTTTTTATTGAATTTGTCCACCAGATAGCCACCATATAGGCTAGTGAAAATACCTAGCGTCAAACTTGCCCCTAACACCAGCCCGACTTTATCGGGAGCCAACTGAAAATGCTCAGCCAAATAGATAGTTATAAAGGGCAGGGTGATCGCTCGGCCAATAGTCAGGACCAGCGAAGCAATCAATAAATTAGTGACACGTGATGGAAATCCTTTCATGGTATTTTCTTT
>NZ_JAZGQE010000237.1:0-5748 GCF_048593885.1 Yersinia sp. 1252 StPb PI
AGAAGTGAAACGCCGTAGCGCCGATGGTAGTGTGGGGTCTCCCCATGCGAGAGTAGGACACTGCCAGGCATCAAACAAGCAAAAGAGGCTACCCTAACGGGTGGCCTTTTTTGTTTGTCTGGTGTACAGGTTCGACTCGAGCATGACATGCAGTTTGAACATTGAATAACCTTTTCTTTTTGCTTTCTGTCATTTTTATAACCCTCGCCACAGAAAATAACCTTTTTTACCTTAAAATCATTCAATCAAAAATTGAAACGATGTTTTGATTGTGAGGTTTGAATGAATGCCGGTCTATTTGTCTGTTCGCTCGCCCTGTCAGCGATACTTACTGCCGCAACAGCACAGGCCAGTCCTGTGACGTATCAAAAAGAAGCTATTACTGAAAATAATCTGCCAGTATTTTATCCACAGCTAAAAAAACAGATGACTTATCAAAGTTCATGGCTGGCAGGGAGATACACTGACTTTGCACAGTGGAAAAGCGACACCAGAAAGATCTTCCGACAAGCATTGCTCACCCCTGACTCAACAATTGCATTTTCAGCAGAGAAAATAGATCAGCAGGATCGTGGCCGCTATATTGCTGAAAAAATAGCATTAAACATCACAGATGAAAGCCGTGTCCAGGGCTTGCTATTAACACCGAAAAGCAAAGGCCCTCATCCGGCGATTGTTCTTTTGCATGACCATGGGTCTAAATTTGATATTGGCAAAGAGAAAATGATCCGCCCTTGGGGCGATAGCGCACAGCTTGCCTCAGCGCAGGCTTGGTCGGATAAATTCTTTAGCGGTAAATTCATTGGCGATGAGTTGGCAAAACGTGGTTATGTCGTGCTTTCTATTGATGCTATTGGCTGGGGTGATAGAGGCCCTATCAGCTATGAGCAACAGCAGGCCTTAGCCAGTAACTTCTTTAATCTTGGCCGTTCATTAGCGGGCACGATGGCTTATGAAGATATACGAACGGTTGATTTTCTGGCGACACTTCCATCAGTTGACCGCCAACGTATTGGTGCTCTTGGATTTTCTATGGGAGCGTATCGTGCCTGGCAGTTAGCTGCATTATCGGATAAGGTCGCGGCCACTGCGGCTATCTCTTGGTTTGGTAACTATCAAGGTTTGATGACCCCAGGTAATAATGTACTTCGTGGGCAATCCGCTTTTTACATGCTCCACCCTGGTATTGCCAATAAGTTGGATTTCCCTGATATTGCCAGCTTAGCAGCACCAAAACCGATGCTTCTTTTTAACGGCGGGAAAGATAAATTATTCCCATCGGATGCGGTCGAGCAGGCTTACAGTAAAGTGCATGCAATCTGGCGGTCACAAAATGCGGAATCACGCTTAGTCACTCGTAGCTGGCCCGCGTTGGGGCACGTATTTTACCAAGAGCAGCAAGATGTGGTTTTCCCTTGGTTAGACCGCTGGTTGAAGCCATAAAAAAGGCCCCGAGGGGCCTTTTATCCGCCAAATACGATCAGTGAGAGCTACTTTGAGAGGCGCCCAACCCCGTTTGTGAACGGACAAACTGTGCTTTGAAGCGCAGACGTTCTTGCTTACCCTCTTCTGAATTATCAGTGACGGAGAAGAACCATATCCCGACAAATGCCACTATCATTGAGAATAATGCCGGGTATTCATATGGATAAATTGGTTTTGCGTGTCCTAGAATGGTTACCCAGATAGTTGGGCCTAAAATCATCAGGATCACCGCAGTCAGTAACCCCAACCAGCCACCAATCATTGCACCACGCGTGGTCAGTTTATCCCAATACATTGAAATAAAGATGATTGGGAAGTTACAACTGGCGGCAATGGAGAATGCCAAACCTACCATGAAAGCAATGTTTTGCTTCTCAAACAAAATCCCCAAGCCGATTGCCACAAACCCTAAAATAACCACTGTGATTTTAGAAACTCTCAGTTCATCGCGTTCATTTGCTTTACCCTTCTTGATGACACTGGCGTAAAGGTCATGAGAAACAGCAGATGCCCCCGCTAATGTCAGACCGGCAACCACCGCCAAAATAGTTGCGAAAGCAACTGCCGAGATAAAGCCTAAGAAGAAGCTACCCCCCACGGCATCAGCCAGATGCACTGCTGCCATATTATTACCGCCAAGCAGTGCCCCCGCCGCATCCTTAAAGGCTGGATTCGGGCCGACCAACAGGATTGCGCCAAAACCAATAATAAAGGTCAATATGTAGAAGTAACCGATAAAGCCAGTGGCATAGAACACGCTCTTGCGGGCTTCTTTGGCATCACTTACCGTAAAGAAACGCATTAGAATGTGTGGTAAGCCTGCGGTACCAAACATTAATGCCAAGCCGAGCGACAATGCTGATATTGGGTCAGAGACTAGCCCTCCAGGGCTCATGATCGCCAAGCCTTTAGGGTGAACTTTAATGGCCTCACTGAATAAGGTATTGAAGTTAAAGTTAACCGACTTCATAACCATAATGGCCATAAATGAAGCACCCGCCAGCAGTAACACCGCTTTGATAATCTGTACCCACGTTGTGGCTAACATGCCGCCAAACAAGACGTACAGTACCATCAGGATGCCCACCAACACCACGGCTACGTGGTAGTTCAAGCCAAATAACAACTCTATCAGCTTACCGGCACCGACCATTTGAGCTATCAGATATAAAGCGACCACCACTAACGAACCACAGGCAGATAATGTTCTTATCGGCCTTTGTTTCAAGCGATAAGAAGCCACATCAGCAAAGGTATAGCGACCCAGATTACGCAGCCGCTCGGCAATTAAAAATAGAATGATTGGCCAGCCGATTAGAAAGCCGATGGAGTAAATCAAGCCATCATAGCCAGAGGTATAAACCAGCGCGGAAATACCCAGAAATGATGCCGCAGACATAAAGTCCCCAGCAATGGCCAAACCATTTTGGAAACCGGTTATGCGCCCGCCAGCGGTATAATAATCACCCCGGGAACGGGTACGCTTTGATGCCCAGTAGGTAATATATAATGTCGCGCCAACAAACAATACGAACATAATGATCGCTTGAATATTGAGCGGCTGGCGATGAACTTCGCCGGTAATTGCTTCTGCCTGTGACAGCGCAGGCAGAGTCAGTAAGGAAAGTACGGACCAATGGCGAGTCTTCATTGCTTCACCTCACGAAGAATTTCTGCCGTCAGACGGTCAAACTCGCCATTAGCACGAATAACGTAAATACCTGTAAGAACAAAAGAAATAACGATCAACCCCACACCAACGGGTATGCCGCGAGTAATGCTGGAGCCTGCATATAGCGGGGTACCGAGCCATTGTGGTTCGAAAGCAATAAGGAAAATGAAACCGACATACAGCGCTAGGGTAATGAGCGACAGTGTCCAGGCAAAGCGGCCACGCTTTTGCACCAACTCTTTGAAACGCGGGTTATTTTCAATCTCTTGATAAATGCTGTCATTCATCAGAGTCTCTCCTTTGAGGCATTAATTAAGTTTGCCGCCGGTAGGCGGCACAATTTACGACGGTGTTTGCATTGATTGTTTTTCTTCCAGTAATTTGTCCACTACGCCCGGATCGGCCAGTGTTGAGGTATCCCCTAAGTTGCTGGTATCGCCAGCCGCAATTTTGCGCAGAATACGGCGCATGATCTTGCCTGAACGGGTTTTTGGCAGTGAATCAGTCCAGTGCAAAATATCTGGGGTCGCAATTGGGCCAATCTCTTTACGCACCCAATTACGCACCTCGGTATACAGCTCTGGTGTCGGTTCTTCACCGTGATTCAGCGTGATGTAGGCATAGATAGCTTGCCCTTTAATGCTGTGTGGGACCCCGACGACGGCAGCTTCGGCAATTTTCGGGTGTGAAACCAATGCGGATTCAATCTCAGCGGTCCCTAGGCGGTGACCTGAAACGTTAAGTACGTCATCGACGCGGCCGGTTATCCAGTAGTAGCCATCTTCGTCACGACGAGCGCCATCACCACTGAAATACATGCCTTTAAAGGTTGAGAAGTAGGTCTGCTCAAAACGGTCATGATCGCCGAATAAGGTTCTGGCCTGACCCGGCCAAGAGTCGGTTATCACCAGATTGCCTTCGGCTGCACCTTCTTGCAGGTTACCTAAGTTGTCGACCAACGCTGGCTGTACCCCAAAGAAGGGGCGAGTAGCTGAGCCGGCTTTTAACTCTGTGGCTCCTGGCAGTGGCGTTATCATGAAACCGCCCGTTTCAGTTTGCCACCAGGTATCAACAATCGGGCATTTACTGTTACCAATCTTGTTGTAATACCATTCCCATGCTTCCGGGTTAATAGGTTCACCAACTGAACCCATAATGCGTAGGGAGTCGCGTTTTGTCCCTTCGATGGCTTTGTCACCTTCGGCCATTAAGGCACGAATGGCGGTAGGGGCGGTATACAGAATATTAACCTGATGTTTATCGATAACCTGGCCCAAGCGATTGACGCCTGGATAGTTAGGAACACCTTCAAACATCAGAGTAATAGCACCGCAAGCCAGTGGGCCATACAGCAAATAGCTGTGGCCGGTGACCCAACCAACGTCTGCGGTACACCAGTAGATATCGCCGGGGTGATAATCAAAAACGTATTTAAAGGTCAACGCGGCATAAACCAGATAACCGCCGGTGGTATGTAAAACCCCTTTTGGTTTGCCAGTAGAACCCGAGGTATAAAGGATGAACAGTGGGTCTTCGGCATTCATCTCTTCTGGCGGGCAGTCGGTGGAGGCTTCTTTTATCAGGTCATGCCACCACAAATCTCTCCCGTCTTTCCAATAGCTGGCATTGCCAGTACGTTGGAAGACGACCACATTTTTGATACTGGTGATAGCTGGATTTTTTAAGGCTTCATCGACATTTTTTTTCAGTGGAATTGCGCGACCAGCACGAATGCCTTCATCGGCAGTAATCACCAGTTTTGAGTTAGAGTCGATAATTCGGCCAGCAACGGCATCAGGTGAGAATCCACCAAAAATAACAGAGTGCACGGCGCCAATACGCGCGCAGGCCAGCATAGCAACAGCGGCTTCTGGCACCATCGGCATATAGATTGCAACCACATCACCTTTCTTGATGCCCAGTTTTTTCAGCACATTAGCAAACTGGCATACATCGTGGTGAAGCTGTTTATAGGTGACGGTTTTTGATTGGTTAGGATCATCACCTTCCCAAATAATTGCGGTTTGATCGCCACGCTCTGCCAGGTGACGGTCAAGGCAGTTAGCTGCAAGATTCAGTGTGCCATCTTCGAACCAGCGGATGCTGATATGACCGGGGTCAAAGGAGGTGTTTTTAACCGTTTTATACGGTTTAATCCAATCAATAATCTTGCCATGTTCGCCCCAAAATTCATCTGGGTTCTGCACAGATTGTTGATAATATTGCTGATATTGTTCAGGGTTTATCAGGGCATGCTCTGCAATTGCAGTTGGAATAGGGTGTTTATGTATTTGGCTCATAATAGTTCTCCTTGAGATTGTTAATAATATGTCAATCAAAAGTTAATTATAGTGTGGAGGGCCGTTTTGTTTCTTTTTTGGGCGGCAGATCACGCATAAAAGATGTTGATTTAGAGACTTACTTAATGTGCTGCGTGGTGAATCGATATCTTAATGATAGGAGACGCGCCTTGTGATCATGCAATAAAGGAAAGGAAATGTGCAGATCAGCTCATTTCTAGCGTGAAATAAGAATATTGAAGGGGGAATGTCACTAAAAGTACTAACGTAGCGTGACTAATGCAATTTAAT
>NZ_JAZGQE010000238.1:0-5732 GCF_048593885.1 Yersinia sp. 1252 StPb PI
GTGTCGAATAAATATACTTTATTCCTAATGGTGATTAAGGAAAAAGTACAGGGTGATTATAGCTAAAGGCTGTTTTTATTTATTATTACTTTACGATTATTATTAATCAAGGACAGTATCATGTTGAAACCTATCGCATTTTCTTTGGGATTAACAAGTTTATCCCTACTCACTTTTCATGCTCAGGCAGATGAACCATTACCCGATGAAGTTCGCGTGGCCTACGGTGGTAGCTCACAGGTTCTGGTTCTGGCGAAAGTCGATGGTTCGTTGGAAAAAGCACTCAATACCAAGGTGAAATGGGTACAATTTGCCACCGGTGCTGATGCATTAGGTTATTTTGCCAGCGATGCGATTGATATTGCCAATATAGGTTCAAGCCCTGCGGTCGCGGGTTTGGTGCGAAAACTGCCAATAGAAATATTTGGTATATCAGGTGTGATAGCTACGTCTGAACGCCTTATTGCTAAAGATACGATTACCTCTTTGAAGGATATTGAAGGTAAACGTGTCGCTTATCCGCCTAATTCAACCGCTCAATATGCATTAGATGCCGCGATAGTGGTCAATCATATTGACCGTAATAAGGTGACATTAATTCCATTGCGACCCGCAGAAATGGTTGCTGCGTGGAAACGGGGAGATATTGACGCGGGCTATGTTTGGGCTCCTTTTGCGCAAGAGCTCGAAGTCTCTGGCGGGCATCCCGTATTCGAGACCAAACAGCTTCAGCAGGACGGTTATCTCATTTATAACAATTATGTGGTCAGAACTGCGTTTGCTAAAGCGCATCCCGAGTTATTGAGCCAATTCTTGCAAGTACATCAGCAAAAAGTTGATGAATTTAAGCGTGATCCAATAAAAGCGGCGGCTATCGTGGCGAAAGATGTTGGCGCACCGGTGACTACGGCAACGAATACCTTATCTGGTTTGGAATATCCAACACTTAAACAGCAGGAAACGGCGCAGTGGTTAGGCAACGGTTCCGATACTGATAACAGTGGTATTGGGCAGGCGGTGCATAAAACTGCTGGGTTCTTGGAAAGCATTGGTGAAGTGCGTAAACGTGACATTCCCAGCTCGTTTGAAAAGGGAATTAATGTCAGTTATTTAAAGGATGCGATCGCCGCACAAGTACAGCAATAGGGTATTTATGAATCGAGTGCAGCAGGTTGGGTTAAGCGTTGGGGCGGTTATTTCATTCTTCTTATTGTGGCAGGTGGTGGGGGCTGAGCAGTGGATCGATCCATTGCTGTTACCGCCATTATCGGATATTGCCCTCACCGCCGGCGAGTTGCTGCAAGAGGGATACCGGCAAGTGCCATTGTGGCAACACATTGCTGTCAGTGTTGCCCGGGCATTGAGTGCATTCGCCGTCGCTATCTTGGTTGGCGTGCCATTGGGATTGGTTATGGGTCTGTCGCAACCTATTGCAGCGCTGCTTAACCCATTTGTGCAGTTTTTACGGCCATTACCCAAGATAGCATTGATCCCCTTAGCGGTTGTCTGGCTGGGTATCGGTGAGTCATCCAAGTTTTTCCTGATTTTTATTGCCACATTTCTCAGTGTGGTGGTTGGGGCTTGCGCTGCGGTTGAACGTATTGGACGAGCCAGAATTCGTGTCGCCCAAACATTAGGTGCTAGCCGTCGGCAGATTTTTTTTCGTGTAGTACTACCTGAAACGCTACCAGAATTGTTTACCAGTGTGCGCTTATCCATTGGTATTGGTTGGACGTCGCTGATTGCTGCTGAAATGGTTGCTGCGACATCAGGGCTAGGCTGGATGGTGATCAATGCCAGCTCGTATTTACGTACTGACATTGTGATGCTGGGAATACTGTTACTGGGTGGTATTGGTTATCTGCTTGATCTGCTGATTGTAGGTTTACAGCGATTATTGGTGCCATGGGCAGGGAGAGAGTAATGCGAAAGGAACCATCGGCATCTATTACGGTTAATCGGGTCAATTTGGGTTTTGCCACTAAGCAGGGGCGGCAGCAGGTGCTGGAAGATATCTCTTTGAGCATCGAGCCGGGTGAATTTGTGGTACTGCTCGGGCCGTCGGGCTGTGGTAAGTCAACCATTCTTAATTTGATAGCCGGCTTTGAGCACCCCGACAGTGGCAATATTCAATGCCAGGGAGATGTGGTGTCAGCACCTGGACCGGATCGAGGGATGGTATTTCAGCAGGCAAATCTATTCCCATGGTTAACGGTGCGCGATAACGTCTCTTTCGGCCCACGGATGCAGGGGGCGACGCCTGCACAAATCCTACCGGAAACACAGGCATTCCTGAAACTGGTGGGTTTGCAAGGGTTTGAAGATCACTATCCATGGCAATTATCCGGTGGCATGAAACAACGGGTCGCGATGGCCAGAGCCTGGTTACCCAACCCCGACATATTGCTGATGGATGAACCTTTTGGTGCGTTGGACGCGCAAACCCGTCTCATGATGCAGGAATTGTTGTTATCAGCCTGGCAGCAAACCGGCACCACGATTTTGTTTGTGACACATGATGTTGAGGAGGCTCTGTTTCTGGCCGACCGGATCCTTATCATGTCAGCACACCCCGGTTGTATCGTAGATGAAATAAGACTGCCTTTTGGCCGTCAGCGTGACATAGAAACGTTGGCTCAGGCTGAGGGTTATAGCGAAATTAAACAGCGGATATTGCATCGAGTTCGTAGTGAAGCCCGCCGTCATTTCAATAACTAATATAATATTATTAAGGAATTACTATGCATCTCGCTCGGTTTCCTCGCCTTTCATTGGGCCATTTCCCTACGCCATTAGAGGCATTGCCCGCGTTATCACGTTATTTAGGTGGTCCTAATATTTATATTAAACGTGATGATTGCACGGGGCTGGCGACCGGTGGCAACAAGACGCGTAAATTAGAATTTCTGCTGGCGGATGCGCTGCAACAAGGGGCCGATGTGGTGATTACGCAAGGGGCTACCCAGTCAAATCATGTCCGTCAGACGATTGCTGCGGCGGCAAAATTGGGTTTGGAAGCACAAATTTTGCTGGAGAAACGAGTCAGTGATTTTGGCGATGATTACCAGTTTTCGGGCAATATCTTGTTGGATAATTTATTAGGGGGAACGATAGCGGCTCACTTGCCAGCGGGGACGGATATGCAGCAGGCGATGGAGCATTTGGCAGAGACATTGCGGGCACAAGGGAAAAAGCCATATATCATCCCGGGTGGTGGGTCGAATCCGATCGGTGCTTTAGGTTATGTTGCTTGCGCGCAAGAGTTACTTTATCAGTCTAGCCAGCAGCAGCTACGAATTGATCATATTGTACACGCAACAGGCAGTACGGGAACACAAGCCGGGTTGGTTACAGGGCTGGTTGCCAGTAATAGTGGTATTCCGGTACTGGGCATCAGTGTTCGCGCACCACAAGATAAACAGGAGCAAAATGTTTACTCTTTGGCACAACGGACTGGGGAACTGCTGGGGCTAAAGGGGGAATTCCCTCGGGAAAGCGTGATCGTTAATAGCGATTATGTCGGTGCGGGTTATGGTTTACCGACTGATGGCATGCTTGAAGCGCTGACGTTGGTGGCACAATTAGAAGGGATTCTGCTTGATCCTGTCTATTCAGGAAAAGGAATGGCGGGGTTGATCGATTTAGTGCGCCAGGGGTATTTTTCACCAGATGATAATGTTGTCTTTATCCATACCGGCGGTTCTGCCGGGCTGTTCGGTTACCGCCAGGTATTAGAGCAGGTAGGCAAGGATGACTAAACCTCTTTTATTTGGTGTGCTGGGTGGGATGGGACCCCTTGCGACACTGGATCTATTGCACAAAATTATTGAAGTAACGCCAGTTAGTCGGGATCAGGACCATTTACCGGTAGTGACATGGAATGTCCCGCAAATACCTGATCGACAAAAAGCATTGGCGGGATGTGGGGAATCACCGTTGCCACAGTTGTTACATGCAATACAGCAACTGAATCAGTTAGATGTCAGTCATATTGCTATACCCTGTAATACGGCACATCACTGGTATCCACAACTGGCCAATGCTAGCCGGGCACCTATCCTGCATATTGTCGATATTGCCGTAGCCCACATAGCTAGTTTGCACCCCCGACCACAACGGGTCGGGGTGATCGCAACCGAGGCAACACTGCAAGCGCAGTGGTATCAACAGCGATTGGCGGCATTAGGGATCAGCGTCATTTTACCGACCGAACAGGCATTAAAAACCTTGTTTGTCCCAGGATGTTATGCGGTAAAGCGTGGTGAGGTAGCTCTTGGGGGCCAACTCTTGCAACAGTTGGCTACAGAATTGGTAGGGCGTGGTGCCGAAAAATTAGTGTTGGCTTGTACTGAAATTCCGCTCGCGTTTAACGCTATTGAATCGCCACTACTGGCTTTGAGTATTGACCCTGCATATGCCTTAGCTCAGCATTGTGTGACGTTATGGCAACATTCGCAATCGGCTAATAGTTTTCACATACAATAGCGCCCTTTTTAAATAGGGCGATTTAAATGATTAATTTCGGCGCATTAAGGGGATGTTGTAGTAAATAACTATTTTAAATTTTCTGGAATGGATTGCAAATTGGATAATTGCTGCCAACTGACATCATCAATAAATATGCCATGAGTCAAACGTTGTTGATGATTTCTTTGTTCCCATTCTCCAGGTAATGTCAGATTATTATCGGAATGGGAACTGCGTACCCAGTCTAACAGAGCTGGTATTTCCTGCTGGTAACGCTGTGCTCCGCCCAAACGCTCAGGGTCAATTAATATTGTCAGCATATTATTGATGATTCTCTGCTGCCCCGGCTGCGTATTTCGTTCGGTGTTGCCCCCGGTTAATGCCGCTCCCAGCAAAGAACAGATGAGTGCCAGCCCCGAACCTTTATGTTCGCCGAATGCCCGCAGAGCGCCAAAGGGTTCTTCCATCAAATAACGTGGGTCGACCGTGGGCATGCCTTGGTGGTCTACCGCGCAACCAGGCTCTAATTGTCGCCCCTCATTCCACGCAATACGTGCTTTATTACCCGCAATAACGCTAGTGGCAAAGTCCAGAATGATTGGCTCGCCGGATAACAAGGGAACGCCTGCGCAGAAGGGATTGGTTCCTAGTCGGGCTGATTGCCCTTGCCAGGGGATGACATTGGCGCGATTGTTTACATTCGCAAAATGCAATGAGACTAACCCCGCCGCGGCAGCTTGTTCAGCCCAGGCACCGATGCGGCCTAAGTGGTGTGCATTTGCCAGACTCAAAACCGTGACTCCGTGCTGTCGGGCGCGTTCAATACCCAGTTCAATCACTTGTTTTCCAATAACCTGGCCGAAGCCATGCTGCCCGTCAAATGAAATCAACGCTCCAAAATCTGTGGTGATTTTAACCTTTGCTGCAGGATTTAATCCTCCCTCATGAATTGCCGCGATATAGCGGGGCAACATACTAACACCGTGGGAGTCATGGCCTTTGAGACTGGACTCCACCAAATTATCAGCCACGTTAGCGGCGATGTCTGAGTCTACTGAAATATCGACCAATCGATCATGCAGATATTGCCGAAGAAAATGATGACTGAAAACGGGCATTTCTAGCTCCGAAAATAATAATGGAATATCGGGAACTATAACGCTTTCAATGTTCGATACATATATAATATATAGCTATCGTTAGCTTAAAATAAGCTACAAACTTTAAATGTTAATGTGGTATTAATTTTTATCATCGCTCTGTGC
>NZ_JAZGQE010000239.1:0-5617 GCF_048593885.1 Yersinia sp. 1252 StPb PI
GTATTAGCTACGGGGTTATTTGCCCCGGCATTTAGTTCAACTGCAGGGGTTGTAGTCGGTGGGACTCGTCTTATTTATGATAGCGAAAAAAAAGAAACCACATTAAACGTAAGTAACCCAGATAAAGTCCCTTATCTGATCCAGTCTTGGGTGGACACTCAAGATGGAGGAGCAGCCAAGGCTCCTTTTATTATTACTCCACCATTATTTAGGCTGGACAGTAACAAGGATAATGTATTACGTGTTGTACGGGCCGGCGGAAATTTACCGGAAGATAAGGAATCACTGTTTTGGTTGAATGTTAAATCTATTCCTTCTAGTGAAAAGATAGATAACACCCTACAAATTGCTGTCAAAACACGTATCAAGCTGATTTATCGCCCACAAAGCATTAAAGAAACAGTAGAGCAGTCAGCAAAAGGCATTAAATGGCAGCGTAGCAGTAATACCTTGAAAGCCATCAATGACTCGGCTCATTACATAACCTTCTTTTCCGTCAGTATGGGAGGGAAAGATATTCCCAACGTCACTATGGTTGCACCAGGTTCAACACTGAATATCAATTTGCCTGCGGGTATGACTGGAAGCAGCGTCAGTTGGAAGATTATTAATGATTACGGCGGGACCAGTGAAGCTTATCAAGCCTCACTATAAATCGAATCGGTTGTAAGTTAACAACCCTGCCGCGTCAATACTTTGGGTAATAGAAAATGAAAAATGGGCTGGGTAAAGACCCTATTAAAAAAATAAAACATAATATTCATTTGACGCGGTTGAGCTATTTCATTTTGTGTCAGTTGGGCTTACTGATGACAGATATTAGTAGTGTACGAGCAGAAGATTATTTTAACCCAGAGTTACTTGAGCTGGATAATCCATCCCAAGCCGGTGCCGATTTATCTGTATTTGAGCGAAATAATGCACAGGCTCCAGGGGTTTATCGCGTTGATGTCTTGTTGAATAACGAATTCATCGATACTCGCGAACTGGAGTTCGCCCTAGTAAATGATACCACCGCGAAGGAAAGCCTGCAGCCTTGTCTGACAATCGATGAGTTGGCGCAGTTAGGTGTCAAAGTCAGTGCATTTCCAGGGCTGGCAAATGAAGGGTGTGTGGACCTGTCCACCGCTATTCCTCAAGCTTCGACAGAGTTTCGCTTTGACCAACAACAGCTCAACCTGAGCATTCCGCAGGCGGCGCTGACCAGACAGGTTCGTGGATATGTCTCGCCAACACAGTGGGACCAGGGGATTACTGCGTTGCTGGCCAACTACAGCTTTAGCGGTTCTAACTCTCGAGTAAGTCATGAGGGGAGTAACAGCAACAGTTACTTTCTGAATTTGCGCAGCGGGGTGAATGTCGGCCCATGGCGACTGCGTAATTATTCAACTTGGAACCGTGACACTGCCGGAACCAATGAGTGGAATTCAATCAATACCTATTTGCAGCGTAACATTATTGCCCTGCGCAGCCAGCTCACATTGGGTGACAGTAGTTCTCCCAGTGATGTTTTTGACAGTGTGCCATTTCGCGGTGGTCAGTTAACTTCGGATGAGGAGATGTTGCCGGACAGCATGAAAGGGTATTCACCGGTAGTTCGTGGGATTGCTAAGAGTAATGCTCAGATAACTGTACGCCAAAACGGCTTTGTTATTTATCAGAGTTATGTTTCACCTGGGGCATTTGAAATCAATGATTTGTACTCTACGTCTGGTAGCGGTGATTTGGCGGTAACGGTCACTGAAGCCGATGGCAGTGAACAGAATTTTGTGGTGCCTTTTGCGTCAGTCCCGGTATTACAGCGTGAGGGGGCATTGAAGTACAGCCTAACTGGCGGCAACTATCGCTCTTCTGACCGCAGTGTAGATAAAACGACATTTGCACAAGGAACCGCTATTTACGGGTTGCCCTGGGGGTTGACGGTATACGGTGGTATTCAAGGCGCTGGGAATTATCAGGCAGTCTCTGGCGGTTTCGGTAAAAATATGGGCCGTATTGGGGCAATTTCACTGGATATTACCGAGGCGCAAGCGACTTTCTCCGATGAGAGTAACAGCAGTGGCCAGTCATGGCGTTTTCGTTACGGTAAAAGCTTTGTTGAGACAGGGACCAACTTCAGTCTGGCCGGTTACCGTTACTCCACACAGGGTTTTTATACCTTGCAGGAAACACTGGACACGTTTAACAGCAATAATAACCAACCGAACCAGCAACATAAACGTAGCCGTGCTGAGGTCGTTGTGAGTCAAAATCTGGGGCAATCTGCCGGTTCTTTGTCAGTAAGTCTCATTGATGAAGGCTACTGGGACAACGGTCAGAAAACACAATCAATGAGTGTGGGGTATAGCAACAGTTGGCAAGGTATTAGCTATGGCATCAATTATAACCGTAATAAAAATGCCGCCAGCAGTAATGGGACCCGCAGCGAAACGACTGATCAGGTCGTTGCGCTTAATGTCAGTATTCCGATTGACCGCTGGATGAGTAACTCATGGGCAAATTACAGCATGAGTAGCACCAAAGGCGGTCGTACTACACATAACGTTGGGGTGAGTGGTACCTCGTTGGAAAATAACAATCTTAGCTGGGGTGTTAACCAAGGGTATACCACGCAAGGTGATGGGAGCAATGGTAACGTGACGGCCAGTTATGACGGTAGTAGTGGCCAAATTAATGGCGGCTACAGTTATGACAAAAGTCAGAATCGCATCAACTATGGTGTGCAAGGTGGTGTGGTTTTTCACTCGGGTGGGGTCACTCTTTCCCAGTCACTGGGTGAAACGGTCGTGTTGGTGAAAGCCCCCGGTGCAGAGGGAGTGGCTGTCAATAACAATCGCGGAATTAGAACCGATGCCCGTGGTTATGCGGTAGTGCCTTATACCAGCCCGTATCGCAGTAATCCTGTCAGCCTCGATACAGGCTCGCTGCCTGATGATGTTGAATTGGAGTTAACCAGTCAAACGGTGATCCCAACACGCGGGGCGGTGGTAGTGGCTAATTATCAAACCAAAATTGGCCAGCGAGTGATGATGACATTGCAGCGCAGCAATGGTCAGCCGGTGCCTTTCGGTGCCACAGTCAGCGATGCGTCAACTACATCAGAGAATGGATTTATCGTTGGTGATGAGGGACAGGTTTATCTAACCGGGATGGCAAATAGCGGCAAACTGCTGGTGCAATGGGGTAAAAATAGCGATAGCCAATGTGTGGTTGATTATCAATTGTCGAAACACCGGACTCAGGATACGACGTCAAACGGTATCCTGATGATGCATAGCCGTTGCCAATAAAGGAACAAAAGAGATGAAGAATACCGTTAAGATGATGGGAGCTCTGTTGTTTTTATACAGTACCCACTCCTGGTCTTTCTTTGCTTGTACGACTGAGTCTGCTGGCGTCACTATCAATGCACCGCCGCTACTTGTTGTTCAGCGAGATGTACCCGTCGGTGCGCGGCTAGCGGTACCGGAATTCACGTCACCAGTCTTGCTGTTATTCAGTTGTCCTGCTGGGAGGACCTATCCCACGGGCGGACAAAATCTTGCTGTTAAAGCAGCAACAGCTTTTTCTGGTATGACTGCGGGTGGTGGTGCGCGCATTTACGCAACTAATATACCCGGTCTGGGGATACAATTGGGGGGGGTTAACTCCCAAACTTTGACTGTTTCTGGCTGGATTGGGCGTGCACCCAATATAGATGGCAATGTGAATCAAGGCGCATTTATTAGTACTAATGGCGTGTTTAAGACAGCGGAGGCCGGCGCGGCAGTCACTTTTTATAAAATAGGGGCGATGTCGTCAGGCGTTCTTACTCAAAAAGTCGGGTCACTGATTCTTGGCAATGCAACAAGTTGGGCTAAACCCGAAGTGCCCGTCAGTATTATAGGGATGAATGTGACGGTATTAGCCTGCTCGCTCACAACACCGACAATAAGTGTCCCGTTGGGGAATGTATACGCGGCTGATTTTACCGGAGTGGGTACCACCAAGGGTGATAAGGAATTTAATCTGGGGCTGAACTGTGCTGCGGGTACTAAAGTCAACGTGGCACTGGCCGGCACACAAAATGCAGACACGGTCAATACCAGTGTGCTGGCATTGACCGGGGCAGGAAGCGCGGGGGTAGCAAAAGGGATTGGTGCACAAATTTTATATAACAATACACCACTTAATATTGGCAGCAAGTTGTTATTAAAAGAATCCGCTGGAGGGATAGAAACATTTCCGTTTAAAGCGCGTTATTACCAGACACTGACCAGTATTTCTCCGGGCACTGCAAATGCCACGGCCACCCTGAGTATTACGTATCAATAATTTAAATGCTATCTATTAACTATTTTTGTGAGAGTAAAATAATGTTATCAACCCCAAAATATATACTGGCAGGTTTCGGTTTCCTTGCGGCCCCAATAATCATGGCGGCAGATACTAGCACGATTAATATTACTGGCAATGTTATAGCATCTCCTTGCACAGTTAATGCGGCTAACTCGGCGATGAATATTAAACTAGATGATATTCAGGCCACGGATTTAAGTGCTGCGGGAGCTGCAAGCCCATGGAAAATTTTTACGATTACACTGATCAATTGCCCTGTTTCGACCACCAAAGTAGATGCGGCGTTTTCTGGCACTGCTGATACACAAGACGCGGCCCGTTACAAAAATGCCGGTACGGCCACCAATCTTTCTATTGAGCTAACTGACAGTGTCGGGACTAATTTGGGGCCTGGGAAAGTAACCAATGTGTCAGTAAATGCAACCAGTAAAGAGGCGGTTTTTAGCTTAAAAACGCGAACATATTCTGCTCGCGGGGGGGTTATGCCAGGAACCATTAACGGTACCGTTCTGGCCACCTTTACGTATCGATAGCATTATTGCCCAATCTATAATATGGACAGCAAGATGAAACTGCATACTTTTGGAATATTATTGATATCCGGCATATTAAGTAGTGAATGCATGGCGGCGGCATCTGATCTTTCTATTAGCGGCAATGTGGTCGCCAGCCCGTGTGTCATTGATGTTGATAGTGCTAATCAGACGATAGATTTCGGTCAAAGTCGCAGTGGCGATTTTGTAACTGCAGGTCAAGGGGGAGAATGGAAACCTTTCTCTATTATGTTAACTGAGTGTCCGTTAACCACTCGCCATGTGATGGTGTCACTGACAGGCACCTCTAATCCTGATGATGATACTCTTTACATCAACACCGGGTCGGCACCCCATGTAGGGATACAGATTGCGGAGGGCCAAACACAACAAATCTTGAGACCGGGTAGTCAGGTTACGGTAGCGGTCGATAGCATCAGCAAGAAGGTGACCATCCCTCTGGTCAGCAGACTTTATAGTACTGGCCAAATCAGCGCAGGTTCGGTAAGAGGAGCACTGCAACTTAATTTTACTTATCAGTAAGTTCAGGTTTGAGATAATGTTCATTTCATTCTCAAAAACTGAAATTCACACTCTTGATGATGGCCTCTATATGGATGTGCGCTCCGATCCCAATTGACTTCAAGTGAAGAGCATTAATCGAGGAGTCGCTACAGTTCGTTTGTAAGTAATTACATTTTAAAAAGTATGATTTAAAGTTAATGGTGAATTTCTTTCATCACTAC
>NZ_JAZGQE010000023.1:0-39511 GCF_048593885.1 Yersinia sp. 1252 StPb PI
AATTATTTGAAAATTAAGGTAATTAATAGATCTTTGGTTAGCGATTTAGCAAGATAAGGTTTTTTATCATATAGCATGAGGTGTCAGCACTCAGATAGCCTATCAACACAGACTAATCTGCTCTTGTTGATACCCTGTTTAAAATTTAAACATTAAAGTAAAACTCTTGGAGTGTATGGAATAGCCGCTTGATAAGGCATAGAAGGGACTTATGCATAAATCGTTATCTTTGGTTCTCATTGCTGTTATCGCAGGATGTGGTGCGAAACAACCCCCTCCCGAAACGGTCAGCATTGATAATTACACCGCAAATCGTATCACCAGTATTATAGAAGCTAAATTAGAAACAGCACCTTATAGCAATAAGGGTGATGCTATTGCGAATATATCTGCTGAGTTTTTAGGTACACCTTATGAGGCAAATGTACTCATTGGTTCGCTAACGCAACCTGAACAGTTAGTGGTCGATTTCCGTGGATTGGACTGTTTCACCTACCTGGATTATGTTGAAGCCTTGCGAAAATCAGGAAGCAAGGCGGAGTTTGTGCAGCAAGTTATCAGAACAAGATATGTTGATGCTGATGTCAGCTACTTGCACCGAAAACATTTCTTTACTGACTGGTCACAGCGATCCCCTTTAAACGCACAAGATGTTACTGCACAAATAAGCACTCATACCCACACTGTTCTCAAAAATCTGAACCAGAAAAAAGAGGGTGGCGAGTTTATCCCCGGGTTGAGTGCTATTGAGCGTAATATTGTTTATATTCCGGCTGAGTTTATTAATGATGCGGTCGTCGCGGAGTTAAAAAATGGGGATTATATCGGCATTTACACCCCTATTTTAGGCCTGGATGTCACCCATACAGGAATATTTATCAGGACAGCAAAAGGCGCGATGTTCCGTAATGCATCATCAATGAAAGGGAACAATAAAGTTGTCGACTCACCTTTCTTGGAATATGTGAAGAAAACCCCAGGTATTGTGGTACTTAGGGCATTGCCGGTCGGAGATAGTGATTTAGAACCAATGGGTTGAGTTCAGTATGGTGGTATCCGTTATTCCCCCGATTCAACGGGGAATAACGGGTATATTACTGATGGTTTACGGCCTGAATTGCGGATTAATCAGCAAGAATATTGCCGCTAATTGTTCACGATTCTGCAAGTTTATTTCGCTGCTGGCAGAATAACCCTGGTTGTGAATAATCATTTCACCTAAGCCAACCAGCCAATCATAAATATAAAATGCAGTATTATTGGTCGGGGTCAATGCCAATTTGGTTAATCGCTGTGATGCGCCCAACGGCGATACTGATTTAGGTGGTTGGGCAAAAATCTTATGTCCCCGATTAATACGGCTATCAGGGCGCTGGTTTTCCTCTATTTGTAAGAAACCAAGCCAGGCAACAAAATCGCCCAATACCGTCAACGCACGCGATACCTGACGATCGGCTTTGGTTTCACGGTGCAGACCAACTTGCTCACTGTCTGCCAGTATCGTGATTAACTGCCCGGCGATATCCAGTCGGATACTGGCGGTAATCAGTTCTGCAACCAGCAATTCAATCGTGGGTTTGGCAATACCGAGCAGTTCAATCAATGGGCCGTTATCGGGCAGTTGTCGCAGGTGATTTATCCAATAACGCTGCACACTTGCGGCATAGGCTGTTTCATAATCATGGCTTATCGCAGCTGTTATCGTGGTTTGAAATGCCGCGGATACAGGCCTATCACTGAATAAGTCGATATCGATACCGATACTAAAAGGTTCGCTATGGGTCGCTGGGGTGATCAATTCAGCCGCACGGTTTTGCTGTTGTAGATATAAGCCGCGTAACTCATCACGAGAGGGCAGCAGTCGCTCTAATAACTCGCCGTGTAAGCCGGTTCGCGTTTGTAAGGCTTTGAGTAAGGTTTCAGCAATACGTTGTTTCTGTTGCAATTCGCTGTTTGCTGGCTGATACCAGCCTGCAAGCAGGTTATCGGTCAATTCTCGTTGTAACTCATGAAGTTGTTCGGTTATCCGTTCTGTTTTGATATCACGACGGATCTCTTGGGTCAGATAAGTGACCATTCGTTCAACACCACGAGTGTCCAATGCCAGCATGGAGCCCCAGCTATCACCAGGATTACCCACATGACGTTGTACCGCTTCGTCATAATTTTTCGCACCAGCCAACTGTGGGTCTGCGGTAACTCGTTGATCAAAGGGTGTTAATACCCAGATTAATCCAGGATTGCGACGGGAACGCACCTGCACATTCTCCCCTTGAGTTTGCTTAACCCAATAATCCAGTGCCTTACCGACAGTTTTGACTTCTGAGCGTTTACCCGCCGCATTGCAGACTAATAGCAGGTTTATCTGTTGTTTATCCGTGTAGCGGTCAAGTAAATAGGCATTTTTAGCTTGAGATAGCAAAACGGCCTGCGGATAAGGAGGATGTTCAAGGTATTCTGGTGTATCGAATGGCTCAGTAAAATCAGGGAAATCTAGCAAGTCAATGGATTCAAATACATTTTTACGGGTAGAGGTGGTCAGCGGGATATGTAACTCGGCAGCTAAAAAAGTTAGCTCAGCAAGTGACAATGTCACTAAATCAGTCGTATTGTCATCAACTAAGGGCATAACTTGAATGTGGCTATCCGCGGGTGTGTTCAGAGAATAGAGTGTCGCAACATTCATAACGCCATTGGCGGGCAATAGGGTATCGTCCACTAATACGCTTAGTGGTGACAGTACTTGAGTCGCGCCGCCCAGATGTTGCAAAGTATAGGCGAAATGGCGGTAAGCATCGGTCAATGGATGTAATTCTGTCCACAGTAATGAGAACAAAAGGGCACGATCATCAATGCTCAGATAAGGAGCCAGTTCAATGGCCACCGGCCAGAAATGAGTTTCCAGTTTTCTCTGGCGCGGGGCGTCATGACGAACCAGATAATCCCACAGCCCAATGACATCATCACTGCTGATACCTGCATTGGCGATCGGTTGTCTACGCATAACGAGCTGTTGCAGATGGTCAGTAATATGCTGTTCATCCAGCGAATGCTCTCGTCCATCCTGATGACGGGGGTCTTGAGGGTTATCCAGTAGATAAGCACCCACAACTATTTTAGCAATATCCACTTCACTGAGAAGAGAAAGCCGTACCGGATGGCTTTCGTAATGACTAACGGCTTGCTGGCTAAAACGTGTTGCCAGCCCACAGGCCTGATAGCCCGGTTTTATTTGTTGCCAAAAGTCGAGGGTTTTCCCGCCAAGGGTGGTTTCCAAGCGGCCATTTTCATCCGCCGCCAGCGCTGAAATAAGGTGCTGTTTCCCGGCAGATGACTGACCAAAAAAGCCAATGCTCATGCCGGTTAAGGATGTTTCCGTTAGCTGACGTGCTTTATTGCGATGGCGACGCAGTTTGATGGTGAGAAGATCGGCTTCAATATCCAATCGAATGGCGTGTTGGCGCACATTGTCAATCCAATCAATTGTTTGATCAATACCTTGTGTGACCTGCTCAAGCTGGCTATTGAGCTGTTGGGTGATTAATGATTTCATTTTCTAAATACACTCCCACTATCAATCCAATAATGGGTTGATCCTGAACCGTTGCTGGCTAATGTGTTGAGCTTGAGGCGCAGATGATGGGATGGCACACGGCTCCCATCTTGCAATACGGCATCCGCTATCTCAAAGCGCTCCTGACCATCGTCATTCTGCTTGTCACCCTTTGCTAATCTCAGTCTGACATGCAATATGCTGTCACCCGCGACTTTGCGCGCCAGTTCCTGATCAACAATGGATAAGGTATAAAGCGGCGAGGCAGGCCAACGGTCATTATCGAGCTGGCGAAAGCCAAGGCACAACGACCCTCTAACCTGAAAATGAGCGTCGGATGGCAAGGCAAAATTGCTGCTATCCAGATCGATATCGCGATAGTAGACATTCTCTTCTGTCAGTGCGTCGCTGCTGTCTAACATCCCGAGGTAGCGTATGGTCGAATAAGGTTGGAAATCACCGGCTTTAAAGTAAAAACCGGCCAGCCGTAAATCCAGTGCCAGTAAACACAGCATTGCCCCCACTGCGGCAGTCGATTTTGGGTTATCGATGCGACCATGCTTGTTAAACGGATACCAATCGCTGGTGTGATATCCATCCAGCGAGAGAATCCGATTGTTGGGCAGCGGTTGCAGATGGCGAAATAGTGCCTGAATGCCGGGGAAGCGTGAAGGGCGGCCAGTCAATAACAGCACATCACAAGAATAGAGTGATACCACTTCAGACAGTGAACGCAGGTTTTGCGTAATACTCATTCGGTTAGATAAAAACTCACCGTGCAACTTGCTTAGCTTTAATACTAACGGAACCTGCAAAATATCAAACCCGCCAGCATCTGTTGGCAGTTCACGCTGAACTTCGCTGTTAATGTAATCAAGGACTTTCTGCGTCGGTAATTGGGGTAATAGCTCGCCAAAATTAGCGTCTATTTCTGCACTGGCATCCAGGGGATCAAAGTTTTCGTAGGCTTCCAGAATAGCCCGGCCTGCGGGCATAAATATCTGCAATGTGGCTTGCTGACGCAGGGCTGATTGCCCATCCATGCGGCCATCATTGCCGAATAATTTATCCAGCAAGGCATCAGTATTGGTGACGCCAGCTTTCTTAAGGCGAGCCTGGAGGGCAGGTAGAAGATAGAGCTGAATAACATCCAGCAAAATATCATCACCGGCCACTTTAAACCCTTCACGGAATAACAGGCGCGGGCTGATTTTGACATTATTGCCAATACCATCATCCAGCCAATATTGCGTAATCGCCAGGTCGGTGGTGCCACCGCCAATATCGATAGAGGCGATACGTAAGGTTTTCCCGACAACATCCCCAGCTTCCGGCTGTTTATCGGGTCGTGCCATACTGGCAAAAAAGGCGGCGGTACGGCCACCGAAATTAACTTGAGTTTCGTTATACAGATAAACCATCTGACCGCAGGTCGCTTCATCCCATTCCATCTGTACATCGGGTACTGGAACCTGGCTTTTGGCGCGGCCTTGCGTGGATGCGAAGTTATCATCTGCCGGATGCCAACCCATAGATTTCCAAACTAAGGCAATGGCTTCATTCATCCGGCGGCGGAATATCTCGCGCTCCGGTTTTGGCATGGCAGAAGGCAGCGTTAAGATAATGGCGCGTAATTGCCGTGGCGCATTGGCATGGGTCATTTTCAAACGTTGTGCCGCGCTGTTGATTTGCATCAGCGCTTGCGCCAATAGTTCCGACAACATAAATGTCATCAATGAACTACGGCTATAATGTGGTGAAAATACCGGGAGCCGTTCATCTACTGGCACCGTATAGAGCGGTTGGCCGTCATCATTGACCAGATTGGTCAGCGGCAACGCCGTCGCCAGCGGTTCATGTATCAGTGTGGTTTGGGTCTCGTTGAAGCGCCAGCCCGCAGTATAGGTCTCTTCATCCCACAGATAGCGGCGGGGGCTGGAAATGCCGGTAGACCCGTCGGTGCCCAAACGGTGCTGTGCCATACGGCTGGCTTCACGACCAACACGGGTAATCGCAGGCCAGATAAAGGCATCGTCACGACCACTTTCCACCGAAAAATTCTGTTTGCCGAACTTCGCTTGCGCAAATTCAATCCGGCTTTCAAACAGTTCGTTATACAGATAGTGTGGCTCGCTTAAATCACGAATTTGTAATTCGTAAGTCTGTTTCAGGCCATTACTTTCATCGGCATGGTCTTCCACCAAAATGCCGCAGGTATGCGAGTTGCCGACATCGAGGATCAAATCAACATTAACGGTAGGTTCTTGTAGGGTGCTGGTGTTGATTTTGATTTCTGGCACACCAATCTGGCTGCCAAGTAACTCCAGCAAATTAAGATAGTGCGCCTGATATTCGAATTCGCGCAGCGATACACTGATATGCCTTTCGGTGCGTTCTTCCTGTTCTGATGCCTGTTGAACAAAAACTTCCCGCAACCAACCGTCAACCCAGGTTAAATCAAGGAATTCTGCCAATTCTTCATTGTGGTAGGCCAGGGCGAAACTTAATCCAGTTTTGACATCATTTTCATTAGGTGCCAAATACTCATTAGCATCACCTTCAGGATAGACTTTGGTATCAAATGCCATGGTGACACGTAAAGTATTGCCATCTTGATCTGGCGAATCTAGCACTAAAATCTGTACTCTGGCCCAGTTATCAGGCCCATTAACGAAGGTGCGCGGCGGATTAAAACGCAAGAAGGGCAGCGGTAACCAAATCTTGTTCAGCAGTTTTAGCGATTGTTCCAATGGAATACTAAATTCAGGTTTAACAATCTCTGGGGCTGAGCCGGGTACCATTAGCGAATATTTACCATTATGTGGATGGTAATTCAGGCGTAATAGTGGGCCATTAGCGCTTTTGCGGACGAATTTATTTGGCAGCTCAGTCTCTAATTGGGGCTTTAAAGCGAAGTCCAGAAACTGAATGCCACTGTCCTGAATAAGCGTAATTTTCTGTTTTAAATCCGTGATCGTTGCCAGCATAATATTATTTAGTCTCACGCTTCATCGTCATTGGAAGGGTCGTATTGGCATCGTAACGGCCTTTGCAATCTGCAATCCCGCTCACGCCTTGTTTGCAGACGATCTCAGGCATTTGATATTTTGAACCATCACTGCACTGCGCCCTATAGCGGCTATTAATTACCAAATTGCCTGACTTCATTACACCAGCAGTGATATTTGCGCGGCAAGTCACGTTATCCCCGTGGGTGATTTTCACCGTACCTTTACCGTTTTTAATTTGATACTTCAGGCTGGGTGCTTTACCGGTTTGGGCGGCTTTAATATCCGGGCTGACACGCCAGTTGCCATTAAGGAATGTAGTCGATCCCACTTTGACGGCATCCGAAGGG
This sequence comes from Yersinia sp. 1252 StPb PI, assembly GCF_048593885.1. NCBI lineage: Bacteria > Pseudomonadati > Pseudomonadota > Gammaproteobacteria > Enterobacterales > Yersiniaceae > Yersinia > Yersinia sp. 1252 StPb PI. The sequence continues at coordinate 6,912 of NZ_JAZGQE010000023.1, forward strand.
AGTATCAGCGCACTTTTGCTCTCAACGGTGGTCGGCAATGCGACGGCGGTCGGTTCCGCGATAGCTGACGCAGGCACGACGGTGGCATTATTCAACGGCAGTTGTGATGCAATTGTGGGCTGGATAATTTGAGCAACAGGTGCAGTGGCTACCGGTGCTGACAGGGTTCTATCTTCAGTGGCTGATTTATCTTCAAGGACAGTGGGCTTAACATCCGGGGCGGCAGCGGCATTTTCCGGCATTCCACCACTGAATTGCACTATCAAGGCGATAATTAGCGCCAACACCGGTAACATCCAGCTAAATCGTAGCCAACGTGTTGGTTTTTTTACTGCTTTTGATGGCGGGGTGACCTCTGCGACAGGTTCTGGCAGGGGGGGCAGCAACGTAGTTTCGGCCTGAGGCGCTAACTCAATGACAGCAGCGGCAGGCGGCGTGGGCATTGGGGCCGCAATGGTAGCGATAATAGGTTCAATCGGCTCGTAAGCTTCGCTGGTCTGGCGCAGACAATCGAGTGGGTCAGTGCGTGTTTTTTTATCCGGGCTGACAAATCCCCAAAAGGTCAGTACTGGCTTGCCTGCCACTAAATAAACGTGATTTTGATCGGGGAATTGCATTGTTTTGGCCAACAGTACGCCAAATAACCGCTGTGCGGCGTTATCAGATTTTTGCGCCCGCTGACACAAGTCATTGGCACTTGCCAGACAGGCGGACAACTGCTTAACCGCTGCCTTGCGCTCAACACTGCTGGCTGCCAGCCATGAGGTCACTTTGCCTTCAATGGGGGCATACCAATCTATGCGGTCGCCGCGTTCATTAAGTTGAGGTATGGCCAGACAGTCAGCAATATGTTGCTGTTTTTTAAGGCGTAATGCCTCTCTTATCTGCCGTGCAGAGGCATAAACCGGTTGCCCGTTTTCGCCTAACGCCAGAATGTCGTCCAAACTACCACTGCGTAAAAATGATTTTGCCACGCAAAAGAGACCTTTATAGTGTTGCCCAAGGCAGAAAATAATGTGTTATCTGCGACAACCTATACTTTAGTGTTGGTGAAGGGGAATCAAACGACGGAATAAGTGGCAAAATGTCCTCTTGTTTTCAATGAATGGAGGTTTTTGGTGTAACGCGTGTTTGGATATTTGCTCTGTAACGGCAAAATGTTCATTACAGGGCACATTACGTCGATGGACAGTAAAACCGTGTTTTTTACTATGTTTCTGCGTCGGTTAATTGAGTAAGCTAAGCCCCGCCTTTACGCGTATTGAAAGGAGATATCTTGAATCAATCACAAAATACCATTCACCTATCAGCCAACGAAGCGATTGATAGGCTTGAGACGCTATACGAGTCAGCACTTGCGGCATTGCGTGATGCTATTAGCGCTTTTATTCGCGATGGCGCTCTGCCGGATGTTGGTGAAAGGGCTAAGGGCTTGTTCTCATATCCACAGCTCAGTGTCAGTTGGGACGGAAGATTCCGCGACCACCAGCGTACCCGTGCTTATGGGCGTTTCTCCCGGACCGGGCAATACAGTACCACTGTTACTCGGCCGACATTATTTCGGGACTATCTGACAGAGCAACTCACCTTGCTTGAAAGTGAGTACGGCGCGGTGTTTGAAGTGACACCGTCACAACAAGAAATGCCATATCCTTTTGTGATCGACGGTTCTGACCTCATTCTCGACCGGTCGATGACGGCGGGCCTTGCTCAGCACTTCCCAACCACGGATTTGGCAAAAATCGGTGATGGCATTACTGATGGTATTGATACTGCCACCGCTGATTTTCCCTTATCGCATTTCGATGCCTTGCGGACTGATTTTTCACTGGCGCGGCTAAAACATTACACGGGCACCCCCGCAGAACATATTCAGCCTTATATCCTGTTCACTAACTACAGCCGCTATGTCGATGAGTTTGTCAGTTGGGCTTGTGAGCAGATTCTCGACCCCGCCAGCCCTTATAAAGCCTTATCCTGTGCCGGTGGCAGCTACATAACGGCTGAAAATGCTGATCCTGAAAAGACCACCTCTGATCTGGCATGGAAAAAACATCAGATGCCGGCCTATCACTTAATTGCAGAAGGGGGTCATGGCATTACTTTGGTGAATATTGGCGTCGGCCCATCCAATGCCAAAACTATTTGTGATCATCTGGCGGTACTGCGGCCTCATGCATGGTTGATGATTGGGCACTGTGGTGGATTGCGTGAAAGCCAGGCCATCGGCGATTATGTGCTGGCTCATGCCTATCTGCGTGATGATCATGTGTTGGATGCGGTGTTGCCGCCAGATATCCCGATCCCAAGTATTGCTGAGGTACAGCGGGCATTGTATGACGCAACCAAAGCGGTGAGTGGCATGCCAGGTGTTGAAGTCAAACAGCGATTGCGCACCGGGACGGTAGTCACTTCTGATGACCGTAACTGGGAGCTGCGTTTTTCTGCGTCAGCACTGCGTTTTAGCTTAAGCCGCGCAGTTGCCGTCGATATGGAAAGTGCCACCATTGCAGCTCAAGGTTATCGCTTCCGGGTGCCTTATGGCACATTGCTCTGTGTTTCAGATAAACCGTTACATGGCGAAATCAAGTTGCCGGGGCAGGCGAACCATTTCTATGAAGGTGCTATTTCAGAGCATTTGCAGATTGGTATTCGGGCAATAGATTTATTGCGCGCGGAGGGTGATCAACTGCATTCACGCAAACTGCGTACCTTTAACGAGCCGCCGTTCCGCTAATCTCATCACGCCATAAACCGGCAAAGTATCAATCGATGTTTTGCCGGTTATGCTCGATGACCATCTTAATAAAATTGTCCCGCACCAAATCAGGAATAGCACTATTCCAGGCAATACCCACTTGCCAACTGAGGGTGTCACCGCTGAGCGCAATAATATTCATCGTCGGGGGCGCGATATGCACCACACTCTGCGGCAGTAATGCCACGCCGAGACCGGCAATCACCAGTGCGAGTATGGTTTGGATATCCTCAACTTCTTGCATCGCTGGCGCGTAGAGTTGATTTGACTGTAAGAACAGGTCAATTTGTGCATTTAGCCCGCGCCCACGCTCGCTATATAAACGCAGTAACGGCAGATGTTTTAACCATTCGTCGAGTGTTAGTGCCTTATCTTGCGGGGTTACCAGCACCAGGCGATCGTCAAATAAGGGATGATAATGTAACGGCGCCTTGGGCGGCACTCGAACAAATCCTATTTGCAGTTCACCGTGGGTTAATAATGCATATTGCTGTGCCGAGGGGATATCCTCCAACGTAATGGCAACGCCAGGAAACTGCTCTCTGAATTTGGCGACACAGTGCGGAGCTGTATAGAAAGTCGACAATCCAAAACCTATCGATATAAACCCTTCAATGCCCTTGGCCACTCTGGTGGCATGTTGTAGAAAAAAATCAGACTGATTAATCACTTTCTCCGCCTCTGCCAGCAACTGTTGGCCGCCAGGGGTCAGTAGCGCACCATGACGCCCGCGTGAGAACAGATGAAGATTTAGCATCGATTCCAATAAGTTAATCTGCTTGGACAGGGCCGGTTGCGTGATACAAAGCGCCTGTGCAGCTTCATTGTAATTGCCTTTCTGTGCCAGCATAACAAAGGCTTTTAGCAACTTAATATTCACTATTTCATTCCAATTGGTAATCGATAAAGGAAAATCATTCATTATAAAGTTATCAATACGGCTGCTGTAATGCCAATGATAAAAATCAGCGGTAGATGCCCCAGGAGGATAATGTGACTGAATCACCATTGATAACAGCAGCAACCGTGCAGTTCCAGCATCAGGCCAATAACAAACAATATAATCTGTTGGTTATTGAGAAGTTTATCGAGCAGGCAGCCCTGCAAAACATCAAAATATTAGCGTTTCCAGAGATGTGTATCACTGGATACTGGCATGTCCCTAAGTTGACTGCGGTGCAAGTCAATGCATTGGCGGAATCGATAGAAAACAGCCCATCAATCGCCTTGGTTCGTGCGTTAGCAGTTAAATATCAAATGCTTATTGCTGTGGGCCTGATTGAGCGGGCAGATGACGGGCGACTCTATAACGCCTATGTTGCTTGCATGCCTGATGGCACCTTGCACACTCATCGAAAATTGCATGCTTTTGAGCATCCAACCATTAGCAGCGGCGATTCTTACACCGTATTTGACACCCCTTGGGGGGTCAAAGTGGGCATCCTTATCTGCTGGGATAACAATTTGGTGGAGAATGTTCGCGCTACCACCTTACTGGGCGCGGATATATTATTGGCACCACACCAAACCGGTGGAACTCACTCCCGTAGCCCTTATGGCATGAAGCCCATTCCACTCGAACTGTGGCAACAACGTGTTGAACGAAAAGAAGAAATAACCGCGGCAATTCGTGGCACCAATGGCCGGGAATGGCTGATGCGCTGGTTACCAGCCCGGGCACATGACAATGGTTTATTTATTCTGTTCAGTAATGGTATTGGGGCCGATGATGATGAAGTGCGCACCGGTAATGCGATGATATTGGACCCGTATGGCCGCATCATCAATGAAACCTGGGAGGCCGCCGACATGATGGTGTGCGCTGAGCTGGATCTCTCCTTGATCCCACTCAGTACTGGACGGCGCTGGATCTATGGTCGTCGCCCAGAGTTATATACCATTTTGACTGAGCGGCAAGGTTATGAACGGGATGCTATTTCAGCACGTTTTTCCGCTGATGCTCCAGTCCTGAAAACAGATAGCTGACCGCCAATTTTACAGTCAATACCGGTAAGGCAGGGACTGAAAACACCTGCCTGTATTACCGGCGAATGCCGGTGCCAATGCTGATACTCGATACTCCGCCCGAACCCCCACTCACCCCGACATGACCGGTATTTGCACAGGCAATCAGCAATAGTGTAATCATCACCATGATTAACTTTTTCATTCGGTTTCCTTAGGTTCGCTAGCACGCTACGCGCGCAGAGACAGGAAGGGTAGCTTGCCTGTCTCGGATACTGCCCGATAAGTTATATCAAATAGTATATAGCTAAAGCGGGTTGTCTATGGTTTTCATCTGACAACTGAATAGGTCGCAGAGAGAGTCATATACAGCGTAAATGTATGGCAGTGCTAGCTGATTCAACCTGATTGGTAACAGTATCTGTTTAATAATCAGATCAACACTTTTGCCACACTCAATCAAGAGACTCGCCTATGCACTTTACTCAAGCCATTGCCAGACTGCCGGCGGCTACCTGTGGTAGCGGCCAGACCACGTCCCAATTGGGCGCCCCAGATATTGCTGTGACGGGTCACCAATTTTTGGCCTACGTGGATACCTTGCTCCGTCTTGGCCTGAAAGTGACTATTTTACCGGCAGCACCGGCATTCCCTGATGCGCACTTTGTTGAGGATACCGCCGTCGTCATGCCGGAACTGGCGGTGATAACCCACCCTGGGGCACCCAGCCGCCAAGGCGAAGTGGCGACTATCGAGCCGCTATTTACCGACCGCCCGGTTGTTCGAATGAGCGAGCAAGGCCATCTTGATGGGGGTGATGTGCTGTTGGTGGATAAACAATTTTTCATCGGCCTGACTTCACGCACTGATGAAGTAGGGATCAGCGAATTTACCGCCGCGGTCGCGCGCTATGGCTATCGGGTAACGCCAATAGCAGTGAGTGCGGGGTTACACCTGAAGTCGATTGTTAACTATGTTGGGCGTAACACCTTGTTGCTGACCGAGGATTATCAGCACCATCCTGCGTTTTCTCGGTTTAATACCCTTGTTATTCCTGAAGATGAGTCTTACGCCGGTAATACTTTGTGGATCAATGATACGTTGATTACCCCGCAAGGGTATCCTTACACGTTGGCGCAAATTGAAAAGCTGGGAATGCCAATTATTCAACTTGATACCAGTGAATTTAAAAAAATGGATGGCGGCTTGACCTGCCTCTCGCTTCGTTTCTAATCCTTGCGGTTTCTATTACTTGCCAACATTGGGATCTTAACCATGAAAAAGACATTAGCTGCAATATTGACCGGCCTGATACTTTCCGCGCCCGTGGCGGCTCAGACCATTGACACTATTAGCTTTGGTGTCGACGGGGGTTATCCACCTTTTGATGTTCTTTCTCCCAGTGGCGAGATCACCGGCTTTGATATCGATATCGCGAATGCCTTGTGTGAAAACCTGCATGCGAAGTGTGTATTCGTTAAACAACCGTTTGAAAGTATGATCGCGGCACTTAATGCCCGTAAGTTCGATGCAATTATTGCGTCGCTGACCATTACTGAAGAGCGCAAAAAAGAAGTGGATTTCACTGATCGCTACTATCGCAGTGCCGCACAATTGGTGGCGCGCAAAGGCAGCCCGCTGTTACCGGACACCGCCAGCTTGAAAGGCAAAACCGTGGGGGTGCAAACCGGCTCAATCCATGAGACCTATGCGAAAAAGCATTGGGGTGGGCAAGGGGTGAAAATCGTCTCTTATGCCAATCAGGACAATGTCTATCTGGATCTGCTGTCCGGGCGCATCAACGCCTCGCTACAAGATAACATTCAGGCTGCCAGTAGCTTTATTGATACCCCGCGTGGGCAGAAGTTTGCTTTTGCCGGGCCGGTTATCCAAGACGAAACTATCTCATCTGATGTGGGGATCGCCGTCGGTAAAGATAATCCAGCGTTACGCGATGCATTGAATGGGGCAATTAAGGCGATCCGTGCTGATGGTACTTATGACGCCATTCAGAAAAAATATTTCAGCTTCGATATTTACGGCAACTGAGTGCGCCACCATTTTTTGTGATGTAAACCCGCCGGGCCGATGACTGACGCGCCGGCACCGGTTTTTCAGCGACAGGGGCCAATAATGGTAGCCGAATATTTGCCTTTACTGGCACAGGGGGCGGGGTTGTCACTGTGCGTGATGCTGCTGTCACTCGCGGTGGCACTGGTACTTGGGTTGATCAATGCCGTTATCAAACTGTTTGGCCCGCGCTGGTTGCGCTGGATATCAACCGGATACACCACGCTGGTGCGAGGGATTCCTGAACTGGTGATTATGTTGCTGCTATTTTTCGGTGGCGAAATGCTGGTGAATGGGTTCCTCAGTTTATTGGGCGTGGGACCGGTTCGCTTCAACACGTTTATCTCTGGCGTGTTGGCCATTGGTATTGTATTCGGCGCTTACTACACTGAAACGTTCCGGGGCGCATTTCAAACCGTTGATCGTGGTCAGTTGGAGGCTGCAATAGCTTACGGTATGAGTCCTGCTCAGGTATTCCGGCGCATTATGTTGCCACAGATGCTCAGTTTTGCTATTCCGGGGATCAATAACAACTGGCTTGGTTTAATGAAAGCGTCAGCGTTGATATCCATTCTGGGGTTGGAAGATATGGTGTGGCTGGCTGAACAGGCAGGGCGTGCGACACAAAAACCGTTCTTGTTTTACTTCCTGGTGGCGATGATTTACATGGTCATCACCGCGCTTTCTAGTTGGGGATTCAGTCGGCTTTCACGGCGCTATGCGCTGTCAACCTCTAGTGCAGCGAGGCAAGGATGAATCTGCAAACCATGCTGGAGGCTGCACCGACATTTTTGTATAGCGACGGGTCGGATGTTACCGGGTTGGCCATGACCGCTAAGCTGTTTTTACTGTCCGTGGTGCCGGGTTTATTGTTGGCACTACTGATGGCAGTTGGGCAAGCTTTTGGCCCACGGCCGCTCTCTTGGTTCATCCGCAGCGTAACTTATTTTTTCCGTAGCACGCCGCTCTATCTGCAATTAATGCTGATCTACTACGGTTTGTCACAGTTTGACATCGTGCAGTTGGGTTGGCAGGACGACCAACCATTCTGGCTGCTGTTCCGCGATGCTACTTTTTGTGCCACGCTCGCGCTGGTGCTGAATACCAGTGCTTATGTGGCAGAATTATTGGCGGGAATGATGGTGACGTTTCCACGTCAGGAGTGGGTGGCTGGCGAAGCTTTTGGCATGAGTCAGTGGCAGATTATTCGCCGGTTGGTTCTGCCCGCAACATTGCGGCGCGGTATCCCAGCGCTGAATAACGAGATGGTATTCCTGCTACACGCCACCTCACTTGCCAGTACCGTAACGCTATTGGATATTACCGGCGTGGCGCGCTCGTTCTATGCGGCAACCTATTCACCGTTCATCCCGTTCCTGATGGCGGCGGCGCTCTATCTGTTATGCACTTTTATGCTGATTTACCTATTTTCACGTGCAGAACGGCGCTGGCTGGCTTTTGCCCGTCACGATTAAGTATCCGGTGCGGGCACTGCAGATTTAAGTGCGTTTGATGGTTTGTAATTCCGTCAGGGTGACAATTTTATCGACCCGGAATTTTTTACTGGTCAGCCAACTATCAGCCAGTAACCGGTAGTGTTCCATGTTACGACAGCCAATGCGCACCAGGAAGTCGAAGCTGCCACCGACCAACCAACAGTCCAGCACCTCCGGCGTTTTGCCTACTTCCTGTTCAAATGCCGCCTGCGAGTGCCCATGGTCGGCCAGTGCAATTTGTGCTTGTATAACAAAAGCATGTACAGGTTCCGGCAACTCAATAATAGCGCTGTAACCGCGGATAATACCGGCGCGTTCCAGTAGCCGCACGCGCTCCAGACAAGGGCGAGCGGTTAGGTTTACCTGTTCAGAGAGCTTTTGATAAGAGATGCGACCATCCTGGCTCAGTATTTCAAGGATTTTTTTGTCAATTCGGTCAAGCCGGGCTTTCTTTTCCACAGATAGGACGTCCAATGAAAATCAATAATCATAAGTTACCTGAACATGCCCTGGGTGGGCAGCGTCAATTAACCAGTTTCCATTTCGGCCAGCAAGGTTTTGGTGAGAAAATCTATCTACAAGCTGGCCTGCATGCTGATGAGCTGCCTGGCATGCTGGTATTACATTATCTTAAAAGATTACTGAGTCAGGCGGAACGGCGCGGTGAAATTCAGAGTGAAATAATTATTGTACCGCTTGCCAACCCGGTAGGTATTGCGCAAGTGCTCCTTAATAGTGGTATCGGTCGTTTTGACCTGGGCAGTGGCCGCAATTTCAACCGTGATTTTCCTGATCTGGCGCAAGGGGTACAAACGCGGCTAGCATCGCGGCCGCTCACTGATAGTGTTGGTATACAGCAACAAGTGCGAGTTGCCATGGTTGAGGCATTGCAGGATTTGCCTGCCAGCAGTGAAGTTGCAGCGCTGCGCCAACATTTGTTGCGACTGGCCTGTGATGCTGACCTGGTGCTGGATCTGCATTGTGATGATCACGCTATTTTGCACATGTATGCAGATCCTGCCTGGCGCGAACCGGCAGAGACACTGGCACGTTTTTTAGATATTGGTACCGTATTACTGTCACAAGACAGTGGTGGTGGATCCTTTGATGAGGCTTGCGGCTTGCCATGGCATCGGTTGGCGGCACATTATCCGGCGTTAAAGTTTGAACCGGGTTGCATGGCGGTGACGCTAGAATTACGGGGTCAACAGGATGTTAGCCACGCGTTGGCCAGTGCTGATGCCGAGCGTCTTTATCACTATTTGCAGTACCGTGGCGCAGTCAAAGGGCAACCTTTGGCTATTCCGCAGCGGGAAGTCACCCTGTTGCCATTTACCGCAGGTGAGATAGTGACGGCACCTGCCAGTGGTATTTTGCTGTTATTACGCCAGCCGGGTGAATGGGTTGGGAAAGATGAAGTGGTGGCTGAAATTATTGATCCGCTCACCGATACGGTAAAAGCGGTTCGTGCTCAGGCCGGCGGCATTATCTACGCCAGCCGGCGGGCACCTTTTGTCACCTTGGGGGCTGAAGTGATGAAAATTGCAGGCAAAACCCCCTACGCAGGTGGCGGGGGGCTAGCGTTGTGATGTTATAGCGCAGCACGATTAATGCTACACACTCAGTTCACGTAACAGGGGGAAAGCCTGTTGGGTCTGTTGTTCGCTGACGACGAACGCGCGTAATTGCTGTGAGTTATCAGTACCACGCGCCACTATCCCCTGCGCTGTCAGGCATATTTCCCAGTGGAGATCCTCGCGGTTGGTTTCGCCAGCGAAATAGAGCGGTAGATCAGGTGTTTTGACTTTAACTAACATCGGCGGCAGGGTGAGACACGCGGCTCCCCCTAGAATATTTTTTGCCAGTGTCATGGCTCCCACTAATATGGGCTGCAAAAATGGCAGTACTTTCCCCTCGACCTCGGCACAATCACCCACGGCAAAGATATCTGGATCAACCGTTTGCAACTGATTATTGACCTTAATACCACGCCCAATATCGAGACCTGCGGCAGCGGCGAGGGCAGTTTCCGGCTTTAAACCAATCGCAGCAATAACAGCATCAACGGTATACGTTTGACCCGCGCGAAGTTCTACTCGCAACCCGTTGGTGACTTTTGTCACACTGAGCAATTCATTATTAAATACCAAAGTAACACCACTCTGGCTGAGGCGTTGTTGTAAGCGGCTACTGATCTCCACCGGTATCACAGCGGCCAGCAAACTGTGTGCCTTATCCACCAACATCACCTGTTTACCGGAACGCTGTAGGTCCATCGCCAATTCCGTCCCGATTAATCCGCCGCCCAACACTAAAACACGCTGTGCCTTTTGCAACCTATCTTGGTGTTGCCGATATTCATTTTGGCTATTGAAGGTAACGATCATCTCGCTACCGGGCACGGCAGGGACTAGCGCTGCCGCCCCGGTAGCCAGCACCAATTTATGATAATTAAATGCCCGATCACCACAAAAAACGCGTTTAGTGTGCCGCTCAATGGCAGTGACCAACATCGCTGTATGTAAAGTAACATTATTTTCTGCTGCAAACTGCTCGGCCGACAGCCGTGTTAGATCGTCAGCGCTCTGCTGACGACTAAATACATGACTTAAATCAGGTTTATTATAGTCCACACCACTGTCAGCAGCGATCATGTGGATTGGCACTTGCGGGTCAAGTTTGCGGATATTTTTAACCACCTGGCGGGCGGCAAAACCTGAACCCACAATAATAATGTTATCTGTCATAACATGCTCCATTACAGTGGATCGAAAACAGATTTGCCCAAGCCACACTCTGGGCAGAGGAAGAAGTCGGGGACATTTTCCCAACAGGTTCCCGGCTTAACCTCTTGAAGAGGTTCACCCAGCGCCGGATCATATATCCACTGGCAGACACTGCATTGCATTGAAATACCAAGAGAAGGTTGTGAGGGGCTATTCTCACTGTGAGCCTTTTCTTGGGTGATGGCGTCAACCTCAGATGAGCGCAGGGTATCCAATGGGTGAAGTGCCCATTCACGGGCAATTTTACGCCCATGCTCACGACACTCTTCTAAAGCATCAGTATCAGGTCGCCATTTCATTTTTAAGGAGAGCGAGATATCAAACCCGGCATCCATCAGGCGAGTTTGAATGCGGTCAACCGCACCGCCAGTCCAGCCAAAGCTGCCAAATGCCGCAGCTTTTTTGTTACGGAAACGTAATCCAGCCAACTCTTCGAGCATCCCCGCGATTTTTGGCATCATGACGTTATTCATGGTGGAAGAACCCACCAAAACGCCTTTAGAACGGAAGACCTGGGTGAGGATTTCATTTTTGTCATGGCGGGCAATGTTGTAGATCTTCACCGCCACACCGGGGTCGGTATCGTGAATACCCTGAGCAATAGCATCGGCCATCATTCGGGTATTATTTGACATGGTGTCATAGAAAATGGTTATCCGGTCTTCCTGATAATCTGCCGCCCAAGCCAGATATTGCGTGACAATTTGGGTTGGATTATCGCGCCATACCACGCCATGGGAGGTGGCAATCATTGATACTGGCAGATTGAAACCAAGAATTTCATTGATTTTTGGTGTTACCAAGCGGCTGAAAGGGGTCAAAATGTTGGCATAATAGCGAGCGCATTGTTCATAAAGCTCGGTCTGATCGACCTCGTCATTAAACAGATGCTCATCACAGTAGTGCTGACCGAAAGCATCATTACTGAACAACACGGCATCACCCGTGATGTAAGTCATCATGCTGTCAGGCCAGTGCAGCATCGGCGTTTCAACAAAGATCAATTGCTTACCGTTGCCGATATCTAAGGTATCGCCGGTTTTAACGGTAATGAAATTCCATTCAGGATGATGATGATGTCCGTTAATTGAGTCGATAGCATTGGCGGTGCAATAAATCGGGGTGTTGGGGATACGCGCCATTAACTCGGTCAATGCACCGGCATGGTCTTCTTCTGCATGGTTGATAACAATATAGTCGAGCGTATTTAAGTCGATCTCTTGTGCTAAATTGGCAACAAAATCTCGATCAAATTTCTGATCAACAGTATCGATCAGAATGTTTTTTTCTTCGCAGATTAAATAGCTGTTGTAACTGGTCCCTTTCAGGGTTTTGTACTCAGTACCATGGAAATCACGCACTTCCCAATCACGTTGCCCAACCCATTTGATATTATTCTTAACTTGAATCGCCATGAACCGTTCCTCAACTAAAATAAATGATTTACCTCACCTTAGAAAGCAAATGGCGTGCCATGATTTATGGTATTGATTTTAATCAGATAAAAATTAAAGTTAGTCATTATGACATTGATGTGTCATTGTCATAATGACTAACACTATGTCGGAATGACAAAATATGAGTTTATCCATTCAGTCACTGGCCAAAATTGCCATTGAGCTACAGGGCGGCTTATCAGGGCAAGATCGTTTTCAGACGTTAGTCAGTAGCTTGCGGCAATTACTGCAATGCGATGCCTCGGCACTTTTACGTTATGAACATCAATTGTTCCGACCCTTGGCCATTGATGGTTTATCACCGGATGTGTTGGGGCGGCGTTTTTCGTTGTCATCCCATCCGCGCTTAGAGGCCATTGCCCGGGCAGGGAATGTGGTCCGTTTCCCGACTGACAGCCATCTGCCTGATCCCTATGACGGCCTGATCCCGGGCCATGATGAGCTAAAAGTCCATGCCTGTATTGGTCTGCCCTTGTTTGCTGATCAAACACTTATTGGTGCATTAACTTTCGACAGTATGAACCCGCTGCAATTTGATGGGTTCAGTGATGAAGAGCTTAAACTGATTGGCGTATTAGCGGCCTCGGCACTGAATAATGCACTTTTAGTCGATGTGTTGGAGAAGCAAGCGCTCCCTACGGTTAGTTCATTAAGCATCCAAAAACAAGCCACACCAAGCTCGGAAGACGAGATGATTGGCCTGTCACCGTTGATACTGCAACTAAAACATGAGATAGGGGTGGTAGCAGGTTCAGAACTGAATGTGCTAATCACCGGAGAGACGGGGGTCGGTAAAGAGTTGGTTGCTCAGGCAATTCATCATTTATCACCCAGAGCTGCGAAGGCATTAATCTATTTAAACTGTGCCGCCTTGCCCGAGAATGTGGCGGAGAGCGAATTATTTGGCCATGTGAAGGGGGCTTTCACCGGTGCAATACATGACCGAACCGGTAAGTTCGAAATTGCCGACAATGGCACACTATTTCTTGATGAGATAGGCGAGCTTTCTTTGGTACTTCAGGCCAAATTACTCCGTGTTATTCAGTACGGCGACTTACAGCGCGTCGGTGACGACAGTACCAAGCGGGTGAATGTGCGTATTATTGCTGCTACCAATTGTGATCTTAAACAAGCAGTTATCGAAGGGCACTTTCGCGTTGATCTGTTTCACCGTTTGAGTGTATTCCCGTTACATGTTCCACCGTTACGGGAACGGAAAGGGGACATTGTTCTGTTAGCGGGATTTTTTGTGGAGCGGATAAGAAAGAAACTGGGGCTTCAGCAGTTGGGCATCCCGGCCGCCACACTTACTCTGCTAGAGAATTACAGTTGGCCCGGAAACGTGCGTGAATTGGAACATGCTATTTATCGTGCTGCGGTATTAGCGCGCGCCTCACAACCGGCGACAGAATCTGCGCAACTGCATGCTGACTTATTTAATATTACAGTCACCACTATACCGGGTATTTCACCGAGATCAGTCAGTGAGGATCAAGGTACCGCGCCTGTAGACCTGCAAGCGGCGACCCGTGATTTTCAGCGGCAGGTTATCATGCAGGTTCTTCAGGAGCATGGGATGAATTGGTCGGCATCTGCTCGCGCGCTAAACCTTGACGCAGGCAACCTCCATCGTCTTGCCAAACGGCTCGGCATAAAACGATAGGAGGCCGCCGTCACCAACAGTCCATTTTATCCAACGGTTGGTGACGTGCCTGGGTAAATGAGCATTAACCGGATAAGGAATCAGGATTTTCGGCAATGAAACGTTCGGCATCCTCAACCATCGAATAGGTGCCGACAAAGAAGGGGACTCGTTGATGTAATTGCTCTGGTGGAATATCCAGAATACGATTTAAACCATCACTGGCTTTCCCCCCGGCTTGTTCTGCCAGCACAGCCATTGGATTGCATTCATACAATAAATGGAGTTTGCCGCTCGGATAACTGGCCGTGCTTGGGTAAAGGTATATACCACCTTTCAGCAGGTTACGATGAAAATCCGCCACGAGTGAACCGATGTAACGGGAAACATAAGGGCGGTGGGTTGCCGCATCCTGCTCCTGACAATACTTAATGTATTTCTTCACCCCGGTTGGAAATTTAATGTAATTCCCCTGGTTGATGGAATACATGCTGCCAATTTCTGGATAACGCACTTTTTCATGTGATAAGCAAAAAACGCCGAGGGATGGGTCATAGGTAAATGCATGAACGCCATAACCGGTGGTATAAACCAACATTGTTGATGAGCCGTAAACGACATAACCCGCAGCCACCTGGTGGCTGCCAGATTGCAGAAAGTCCGCCTCGATAGCCGGTTGACCGACCGGGCTAAGCCGCCGGTAAATAGAGAAAATAGTACCAACAGAAACATTAACATCAATATTTGATGCACCATCAAGCGGAGCGATTAAAACGACATATTTCCCCTTTTGTGATTGTGCATCTTCAAATATGACAATTCCCTCTTCCTCAGAAGCGATACCTGCCACTTCCCCACGTGCTTTCAAGGCGGCTTTAAGCTTTTCATTGGCGTATAAGTCCAGTTTCATCTGCACTTCGCTTTCAATGGCGGGCATCCCTGCGGTACCCAGAATATCAAGAAGACCGGCTTTATTGATATCTCGGTGAATAATCTTGGCACCCAATTTAATTGAAGAAAGTAATGCAGTGAGTTCGCCGGTAGCGTGCGAGAATTCTTGCTGCTTTTCGACAATAAATTCGTCTAACGTTTTCATGATACGGTCCCTGAATCTACAGTAGCCATCAGTCCTCTGATGTCAGTTCGGTCAATTTTTCTGTCGGTTTCTTTTGACCAAGCGGGTTATTACCCCAACATTGTTCATATTTCCAACCCGTCAGTTCTTCAATCGTTGCGCGGGGGCCAGCAGCAATGTCAGCTATCGCACCACCGGCCTTAATCCGGGCAATTTCTGCCAACAGAACCATATGACTCTTTCTGTCGAGTTTCATCTGTGTGGTATAAAAAATTGCCACTAATGCCAGCGCGGTTACACCGATGGCAAAGACGCCAACAATCGCCTGAACCGCGGTTTCTGGCTGCACCGACTGACCGGAGACAAAGCCAAATCTGCTGAGTGTCCAGCCCATCGCAAACACAATAACCGAACGAACCATCTTGCCAGCAAATGTCATTGCACCCGCATATAGACCCTCACGCCGACGCCCCGTGAGCACTTCATCTACATCAGCGAGGAAGGTATAAACGGTCCAGGGAATATAGTAAATACCGCCGGTACTCAGACCAAAAACCACGGTGATCGCGAATAATACAATGACAGTGGTCGTGTCAGACCAACCGGTAAAATAGAGCGCGGCATAGGCAAAAACACTGACAATCACCACCTGTAATGCAATACGGAAAGGACGGGCAAAGCCCATTTTCACACAGATACCGATAAAGAATGCGGTCGAGATCAGTTGCATAATCGAACTGAAGCTATTGAGTTGCGACACCAGAACAGCACTTTGGCGTAAACCGAAAATGATAAAGTAGGTGAATGAGGAAGCGAATAACCACTCGGCACCAAATCCAAATAGATACATTCCTAAATGTTTACGGAAAATACGGAGCCGAAATGTTGACGCCATATCAATACACATTTTTTTCAGCGCCTGAAACAAACTACTGGTGGTCTCTTTGACCACTTCACTGGCCGGGCGCTCCCAAGAAGAAACGTACAGGAAGATCATGGCACAACACATGATAGCCCCATATGCGATGCCGGTATAAAGGAAGGGGGCCGGAGAATCCTTGCCATAGAGCGCAATAAATTGCCCTGGAATAAAGGCCGCCATAAAGTTGGCAACTTTTCCGAATATCGCTTTTGATCCCGTCAACTTGGAGCGCTTAGCAAAATCGGTCGTCATCTCTGTGGCTAGCGTTTCGTATGGCACCATGATCGAGGTGTAGATCAATTCAAACATGGCATAGGTTATCAAGTAGTACCAAAAGCCAAAACCACTCACCCAAAGTAGGGGATAGAACAAGACCAGCGGAATACCGATGAGGATAAAGAAGCGACGACGGCCAAACATGCGGCCAAGGCGGGTGTTATAAAAGTTATCGGTGATGTAGCCCATGATAGGGTTACTGATGGCATCAAGAATGCTGGCCAGAGAGAATATGGCGGCAGCCTCAACGACAGAAAGCCCACAAAACGTGGTATAGAAATACATAAGCCACGCGCCACTGATCGCCAATGCACCACTGCCCAACAGGTTTGCACTGCCGTATGCAACCGTGTGCCTGACGGTTATTTTCTTTTCCATTTGCATCCCTTCATTTAAATGAAACAATGTTTCATATTTATCGATCTTGCGTTTCTTTATAATCCTCTTGCTGTGTTTAAAATGAGATCACGATCACGATCTGGTGGGTTGTATGAAAAAAAACGCATTTTTTATGAATAAATATCTATATCTGAATCTCGCTAGAAGAGTTTCTGTGGCTGGCGGGCGGGGAAGGTGTCGCTCAATAATCATGAGCATTATGCAGAGTTACTATTTTTGTGACTCATATCACAAAAATATTGAAATGCTGTTTTAAAAAAGGTAAGCTTTATTTAGTGATGCAGATCACACAAATAAATCTCAACGCTCTCAGAGGAACAGCCAATGAAACACTTAAATAACATCAGTAAATTGTTTGAAAAACTGGGCGATGCTTACGATGATTTCTGCCAGCGTATTGGCTCTATTGTTTCTCCATTTTGATGGGGTGCAGTAGCTGCAGTCACTCGAGTTAGAAAAAGGCGTAAACCGAGTTTATCGCCTTTTTCTAGTCGAATTGACTTTATCGTTTATGAGCTATAAGTGATCGAAATCTGATGCGTCGTGGCGCTCAGGCAACTGCTCATTTGGTTCTCCCCAGGTCCGATTGACGATACGCCCACGTTGCACGGCTGGTCGTTTCGCAATATTCTCCGTCCAACGTATTAAGTGGGTATAGGATTTCACATCCAGGAACTCCCCGGCTTCATATTGCAAGCCTAAAACCAAATTGCCATACCACGGCCAGATGGCGATATCGGCAATCGAATATTCATCCCCTGCGATATACTCATGTGTTTTGAGCTGAGTATTGAGCAAATCAAGCTGGCGTTTAGCTTCCATGGTAAAACGGTCAATCGCGTATTCGATTTTTACCGGTGCGTAATGATAAAAATGACCAAAACCCCCGCCTAAATAAGGTGCCGCGCCCTGTAGCCAGAATAACCAGTTCAGTGCTTCCGTTCTCTGTGCGTGATCTTTTGGCAGGAAATGGCCGAACTTATCCGCCAGATAAAGCAAAATAGCACCGGACTCAAAAACTCTCACCGGAGTCGGCGTTGAGTGATCCATCAGCGCGGGGATTTTTGAATTAGGATTCACTGCGACAAAACCACTTGAGAACTGGTCGCCTTCACTTATTCGAATCAAGTGGGCATCGTACTCTGCGCCTTTCTCGCCCAGCGCCAATAACTCCTCCAGCAGAATAGTGACCTTCTGACCGTTGGGGGTCGCCATGGAGTAAAGCTGTAACGGATGTTTGCCAACAGGCAGGGCCGCTTCATGACGTGCGCCTGCTGTTGGGCGGTTGATTTTGGACCATACACCGCCACTCTCGTTATTTTCCGTCCAGACCTTTGGCGGCTGGTATTCGTTATCTTTCATCATTGATTACCTTATTTCAGAATGAATACGAACTTAATAATACGCATAGTGATTATGCATCAATAATAAAAGATAACAGGGATAATATTTGTTGTTAAGCGCAGGCATGGACCGGGCACAGTTGGCAGTAGGCCAAAAGAGCATCACCAATCAAATTTCATACAGTACCTTTGATGCTTCTTCAACTTGCCGCTCCAGCAGTTTGAGCGTTTTGGATAATACGTTTTCTTGTTCTTTGAACCAGTTATCTTTATCGGACAAAGAGGTGACAAGCTGCCAAGAGTCTTCATCCTCTAATGCTTCCAGTTCACGCAACATCACGTCAATTTGATCTCTGACCTGCTTAATTTTTCTGCGTAGCCGTTCAAGATCGTCAATACAGTCACTTGCCATTAGCGGTTCAAACCCACGTTTTAAACTCTCGAGTAACGCGTTAATTGCGGGGAAATCTCCCCGTTGGCGGGCTTGATTGAGCTGGACCATCAGTTGATGTGCTTTCTCTTTAAACTCATCGGCGACTAAATCTGGATGGCAGAGTCGACTGGCTTGCCGCCACAGGCGTTTTAGTTCTTGGCGCTGATCAGCTGACAGTTTTTGCTCATTACTATGCCGCTGTTCGGCATCTTTTTGCTGCTCCTGATAGCTCTCGTACTTCTCTTTCGCTTCTTCCCGAGCTTTACGGGTTGACTCAGTATTGCGGGTACAAAAACCCTTTTCCAGCTCTTTAATTTCCGCCAGCAGTGCGGCGATTAAATCCGTTTGTTGCTGAATCTGTTGTCGTATCTCAATGGTTTCACTCGACATAGCAGAGAGCGCTAACCAGCGCTGTTTTAACGCGGCAAGTTCATCAATGGCTTGAGATATATACTGCTGGCAGTTGCGATAATCGCGTTCCCTGCGCCGGGCTTCGGCCTCCGCTTTACGCAGAGTACATTCCGCCAACTGTTTACGTAACTGGAGGATTTTATTCATCAATGGGCCAAGGCGCACCAGATAGAGATCATTAAAGTCATCCAGCAACTGAACCCGCTCGTTACGTTTATCGATTAACTCGCGTAACTGTTCTTCCAGTGCTTTTAGCTCCATTTTACAGGCGGCCAATTCAAGGTCTTGCCACTGGGTGACAGCTTGTTTACTCGCCAGCCAAGCTGCAATTGCGTCTAGCGCATGCGTAAATTTCCCTTGTTCAATTTCCATGGCAATAAAAGCCAGCACCGCGTCCTGGGATTCGCTTTTAAGATAAGGCAGTTGTTGTCGGATAATATCCTCATCTTCAAGCTCAATAGCACTTTTAATGATCTCCAGCCGTTTAATGAGTTTTTTCATAAATATTGGATTTGCTGATAGCGTAGACAGGATAGCGACATACTAAACAACAGGTGCAAATTGTTCCAGATTAATAAGAATTTTCTCATTAGAATGGCCCGTTTCATGCCACAAAAGTGACTTTCTTATCATCCAGACCCAATGAGCGGCCAGGGGACATGACTGTCAACACAGAAATTGTAATCGGTGACGATGAAAACAGATATGGTAAATCGAATATATAATTGACTTTAACGCCAAGACTTCTAAGATAATCTCAGTATTCAGTCTTGGAGATTCCATGATTACACTCACGCCATTGCAGCTTTTCAAAAATCTGTCCGACGAAACACGTCTGAATATCATCCTGCTGTTGCGAGAGTCGGGCGAGCTATGTGTTTGCGAGCTTTGTGACACATTGGATGAGTCTCAACCCAAGATCTCCAGACACTTAGCAATGCTGAGAGAATCTGGACTTTTACTCGATCGCCGTGCAGGGAAGTGGATTCACTATCGCCTGTCACCACATATTCCAGCTTGGGCGGCCACGGTGATTGAGCAGGCCTATCTTAGCCAACGAGATAAAATCGTGTTGCTGGCGAGCGGTAATGTAGCCTCGGGCGGTAAGGCAATTTGCCGCTAATACAGTAAAAATTTGCCTAATCATATGTGAATTTTCATATTTGATTGGAAGAGAAAGCAGATAGTAGATAGTAGATAGTAGGAAGGATGGTCTGGCTCATCTGGCCGCTGATGTTTAATCCATTAAAATTTACCGGGCAGGAGAGAACTCTTGCCTTTCGGGGGCGGTATGTTGTTGGCAGGTGCTATTTTTGTCCTGACTATTGTGCTGGTTATCTGGCAACCCAGAGGGTTGGGAATTGGCTGGAGTGCGATGCTCGGTGCGGGACTGGCGTTACTGACCGGTGTGGTTCACATGGGTGATATTCCTGTGGTGTGGCAGATTGTCTGGAATGCGACCGCGACTTTTATTGCCGTGATCATCATCAGTCTGCTGTTGGATGAATCCGGTTTCTTTGAATGGGCCGCACTGCATGTTGCTCGCTGGGGCAATGGCCGTGGTCGTTTGCTGTTTACTTACATCATCTTATTAGGTGCAGCAGTGGCGGCACTGTTCGCTAACGATGGTGCCGCGTTGATCCTGACACCGATTGTGATTGCGATGCTATTGGCGCTGGGCTTCAGCCGTGGTGCTACGTTGGCTTTTGTGATGGCAGCCGGATTCATTGCCGATACAGCCAGCTTGCCACTTATTGTCTCGAATCTGGTCAATATTGTCTCGGCTGATTTCTTTAATCTTGGATTCACTGAATACGCGGCAGTGATGGTGCCGGTTAACCTGGCCGCCATTGCGGCGACGCTGGTCATGCTGCATCTGTTTTTCCGCCAAGATATTCCTGCCGTTTACGACCTGTCGCTGTTGAAGGCACCAAAAGAGGCCATCCGCGATATCAACACCTTTAAAACCGGGTGGTTGGTGCTGGTGCTGCTGTTGGTGGGTTTCTTTGGCCTGGAGCCACTTGGTGTGCCTGTCAGTTTGGTCGCCGCCGTGGGGGCGCTGATATTGTTTGCCGTAGCGAAGAAAGGACATGCCATCAACACCGGCAAGGTGCTACGTGGTGCGCCATGGCAAATCGTTATCTTCTCACTGGGTATGTACCTGGTAGTCTATGGCCTGCGCAATGCGGGACTGACTGATTACCTGTCCGCCTTGTTGAATCAACTAGGGGAGCAGGGATTATGGGTGGCTACGCTCGGTACCGGGTTCCTGACGGCGTTCCTGTCTTCCATCATGAATAATATGCCGACCGTGTTAGTGGGGGCGCTATCGATTGATGGCAGCTCTGCCACCGGCGTAATCAAGGAAGCGATGATTTATGCCAACGTCATCGGCAGTGATCTGGGGCCGAAAATCACCCCGATAGGCAGTCTGGCGACCTTATTGTGGCTGCATGTACTGTCACAAAAGAATATGACCATTACCTGGGGCTATTATTTCCGAGTCGGCATTGTCATGACGATCCCGGTGCTGTTGGTTACGCTGGCAGCATTGGCGCTGCGATTATCAATGATGCAGTAACTATTGTTTACCCCCCAGAAGGTAATGCCGGCTGGGGTTTCAATGAGAGATTACCCAAATGAGCAATGTGACTATTTACCATAATCCGGCCTGCGGCACATCGCGTAACACGCTGGAGTTAATTCGTAACAGTGGCACTGAGCCCACGGTTATTCTGTATCTGGAAACACCGCCAAGTCGTGAGGTGTTGGTAAAATTGATCGCGGATATGGGGATCACGGTTCGGGCGTTATTACGTAAAAACGTCGAGCCTTATGAGCAATTAGGTCTGGCAGAAAAGACCTTCAGCGATGACCAACTGGTTGATTTTATGTTGCAGCATCCCATCCTGATCAACCGCCCGATTGTGGTCACGCCACTGGGTACCCGGTTGTGTCGACCTTCTGAGGTGGTGTTGGAGATTTTGCCCGATGCGCAACGTGGTTCATTCACCAAGGAAGATGGTGAACGGGTGGTCGATGAACAGGGCAGACGTGTAGATAAATAATCAGACATTCAGCGGGCATTCTCTATTAAATGACGCTGGGTTTCTCAGCAATCGCGTTAATTGCGTCTGAACTGTCAATTTGCTCGATTAAGTATGCCAATATAATCGAGCAAATTAGCCTGCTACTTCACATATTCAATAAGCTGTTTATCTTGGGATTCTGTGCAACAAACAGAGCTTCTAAATAGCTTATATAGAATATTCCGATTGTTTTGCAATATCTAATATTGATCGAAGTAATGTCCTGAATCCTGGTTTGTCTGTCCAATTTGGCGCTCCAGAACGCATGTATTCGATAGAGACAATATCGGTAACACTAACGCCGGAGAGCTGTTTTAATGAGTGGTAACCCATACTCTCTAACTTCGCGAGAATGAAATCACTCCCTCCGCTAATCCCGTGTAATCTCTTACGTAACTTAATACTTTCTTCTTTAGAAAACATGATTTTCTTTACGCTATAAGTAAACAATAAGGATCTTCAGATGAAGAAGTAAACGACAAAATATCACGGAACTTTAAATGATAATGCCACTACGATATTTAACATTTTAAATATAAATGAAAGTTAAACGGTTGGTATATTTATTAATTTGAGGATTTACTGCGCCTGAAAGTACCGTTTAGAAAAGTGTTTATAGGTCACTGCTGATTAGAAAGAAAAGCATCGACGATTAACCTGCTCGATGCTTTAAATTCCGCCTGACTATCTGTTATTGCATCAATTATATAAGGTTGAAATGTTCAGCATTCGCTATTTAAACGGGCATTCTATATTCAATGACGCCGGGTTTCTCAGCAATCCAGTTATACAGTTTTTGAGCCGTCAAATTACTCTCCTGAGTATGCCAGTATAATCGAGCACATTGGCGCTCCTGTGCCTGTTGGTTTACATATTCAATGAGCTGTTTACCAACATGTTTACCTCGGGATTCTGGGGTAACAAACAGGTCTTCTAAGTAACAGAAATCATTGATGGCCCAGCTTGAACCGTGAAAAACATAATGAACGAAGCCAAGAATTTTTTGGCCTTCTCGCGCTACTGCACAATACATCGGGATCTCTGCTGCAAAGAACCGTTTCCATGTTACTAGCGTTGCCTGTTCCGATAACTGAACGTTATAAAATTTCTGGTAGTCCAGCCAATAGGGCAGCCATTTAGCGTAATCATCTACTTGTACTGGGCTCACTGAAATAGTATTGGTATTATCAATCATATCAACCTCTTGCATTCATAAATAGAAATATAAACCTTTAGAGATTGAATCATAGTTTTTATAGTGGTCTTACATAAGGTACACTTTCTTCATTTTTCATGGATCCACTTTACAATGAAAAAGAACGATGCCAACTTCCCCAGTTTATTGCTTAAGAAAGGCGTAATTAAAGAGCAGTTTCATCATGCGCTAAAAGAATTGATCCTCAATGGGCAATTAAGGTCGGGAACTAAACTACCTTCCAGCAGAACGCTTTCTGAAATGATGTCAATTTCCAGGAATTCGGTTATTTCGGGTTTCGAACGCTTGATTGATGAAGGCTATCTAATTACCAAGAAGGGCGCGGGTACTTATGTTTCATCCATTATTCCTGATGAAATGATTCATATACAAGCTACTTCCCAATACCAATGTGCTGATGATAAAAATATCGAACTCAATATTAATCCGCAGATGAAAGTAATGTCTTCAATTTGGGATAAATCCTCACCTTATACCGGAAAAAATCGAATATTTAGTATTGGAATAGGGTGTACAGATTTATTTCCTCATGAACTTTGGGGGCGGTTATTAGGGCGAGCGTGGCGGCAGTTTCGCCAGCAGATTGGGCAATTAAATGAACCTTTAGGATTTCAGCCATTAAGGATGGCAATATCTGATTATGTTCGAACCACACGTGGTTTAAATTGTAATGAAGACCAAATACTCATTGTTAATGGGACTCAACAGGCAATGAATTTGGCGGCACAAGTTCTG
Source organism: Yersinia sp. 1252 StPb PI (assembly GCF_048593885.1). Lineage (NCBI taxonomy): Bacteria > Pseudomonadati > Pseudomonadota > Gammaproteobacteria > Enterobacterales > Yersiniaceae > Yersinia > Yersinia sp. 1252 StPb PI. The sequence continues at coordinate 30,985 of NZ_JAZGQE010000023.1, forward strand.
TTGCAAAGGGGCGATGAAGTTTGGCTGGATGAACCAGGATATGATGGTGCTTTAGGTGCATTTACTTCTATGGGTGCCAAAATTTGCCCTGTAATCAGTGATAAAGACGGTATGGATATTTCCTATGGCATCAGGCGCTGGCCAAATGCCAAAATGATTTTCACTTCTCCTTCACATCAATTTCCCCTGGGCGGAACATTGAGTTTATCGAGGAGGATGGCTTTACTTGACTGGGCGGCTGAAAATAAAACGTGGATTTTTGAAGATGACTATAATAGTGAATTCCGCTATACCGCTCCGCCGATACAAGCTCTTCAGGGGTTGGATAAACAACAACGAGTAATTTATGCCGGAACCTTTTCAAAAATGATGTTCCCCGAATTTCGCTTAGGTTTCCTGGTGATACCGAATAATCTTATTGAGTCATTTAAGCTCGCTAAATACTATGCAGATACGCGTACATCTTATTTAGAACAAGCCACACTGGCCACTTTTATTTCTGATGGTCATTACGCCCGCCACGTGAGACGGGTCAGAAAAGCCTGCTACGAACGTAAAAAAGCAATAATAGACGCCATACAACGATATCTGCCAAATAGTTTTAAGATTGAACCTGCTGATTCAGGTATTCATATTGTCTGCTGGTTATTAGACAATATGAAAGAGCAATATATTATCGATAAATGTCGTAAAATTGGGCTAGGGGCACAACCACTTTCTCGTTATTGCCAAACAAATTCGCCAGAACAGGCTATTTTATTAGGTTTTGCCGCTCATTCACCTGCGGAAATCGTAGCAGGGATACAGCGGCTGGGCCAAATAATTGCCTAAATAGTTTAGTTAACCACCCCAGCGGCTTCGAAGGTAACTGACTGCTTCTTGGGTCTGTGGTTGGTTGAGGTTATTCTCTCTAAACAGAATCGTTCCGGTGATTTGTGGTACTGACTCGTTCCAATCGAGCTGCTTTTTCAGCTCTGGCACGCCCCCATTATTCGACCATTCAGGCTCATTTTTTGAAGGTTCGCCCACTTTGTACAGAGCAATACCAATATAGAGCCGTGTTTTTGTGGGTTTCACCACGCTAACCCACCATTTGGCTAGCACATCATAACGGGCCACTTGGCGTGAGAAGGGCCAATAAAGCTGCGGAGCAATGTAATCCAGTAATCCCAGTTGTACCCAGAGGCGGGTATCTGCATAAGCTTCATCATATGCTGCCGCTCCTCGCGTGTCGGAACCTGCTGGGTCGTGTGAACGGTTACGCCAGACACCAGAAGGGCTGACGCCGAATTCAACGTTGGGTTTCAATTGCTTGATAGTGCGTGAAACTTGTTGAATAAGTTGCAGAGTGTTGTGCCGTCTCCAGTCCGCTTTTGATTCAAATAATTGACCATACTCTTTGAATGTCTGGCTGTCGTTCAGGGCTGAATCTGCTGACTCGGCATAAAAATAATCATCAAATTGCACACCGTCAATAGGATACTGTGCAACGACTTCGGCCACGATACTGGTGATCCAGTCCCGTACCTCAGGGATACCCGGGTCGAGGACAAAGCGCTCGTTTGCGGTGCGGACCCAGTCGCGATGTAGCACAAATACGCTGGCCGGATGTAGCGACAATGTACGGTTCAGTTCTGTCACAGTAGCCGGCTTGGTATTGACAGATACCCGATAGGGATTGAACCAGGCATGGACTTTCATGCCACGTTTGTGCGCCTCATCCAGCATAAACTGCAGGGGATCGTATCCAGGATCCTCACCAATATTGCCCGTCAGCATATCTGACCATGGCAAAATTTTTGATGCCCACAGTGCAGTTCCATCAGGCTTAATCTGGAAGAACACGGTGTTGATACCGAGAGTTTTTAGCTTATCTAACTTATCGGTCAGTGCTTGCTGCTGCTGGCTGATGCGGATAGCAGAACTACTGGCATTGACTGACGCTACCGGTGGCCAGTCGAGGCGGGAAACAGTCGCCAGCCAGACACCGCGCACCGGCTCCTGACTCTGCTGAACTTTAGTCACCGAAGGTAGCGGGGTGACTAGCGACCTCGGCGGTTCGGAGGAGCAACTGGCAAGTAAAAGAGTACAAGCGAGAAGTGCACCCCGCGGTGTAACTTTAGTTACAGAGTGAAAGCGATGAGAACAGGCGATAATACTCTCCAGTTTTTGGTAATTGCCTGGCAAAGAAACCGACTATCCTCTGCTAAAGTGCAAGCAGCGGCTATGGTCATCAGTGGCAAAAATAGACAATACGGACATTTTGTCCTCTAGTTTGTTTAAGTTTTCAATTGTTTTATTTAATTCTTCTATTGATAACTTCTTCTTTATCTTACTGTTAATGGTGTTAAAAGGCATAAACCGGAGCTAAACAGGCCAGTTGAGCCTTAACTAACGCCAGCAGGGATTGTACTTAATATCTGAGTCAGTATTCAATGGTGCCTTATTTATTATTCCTTCGAGCAGAATTATATTCAAATCATCCGATTCTTGTATCCAAATACATGAAATTTGATTTTACTCATTGCTGTGGATACTCGCACATCCTTCCCATAGTCACGTAGACTTGCGCGGATCTTCAGCTAACGAATAGAGGAATTATTTTATATGACGGAAAATATATTTACTAACTTCCCAGACGCCGCGAGACAGGCGGCATCAGAAACTTTCGAAGAGTTGATATCTCAACCAAATGTCCGTATTGAACGCATAATATCAACCGGGCAATCGAGTCCGCCAGATTTCTGGTATTGTCAGCCGCAAAGTGAGTGGGTGATGGTTGTACAGGGATCAGCATGTTTGCATTTTGCAGATGAACCGGGCGTTCGTGAACTACACGCCGGGGATTTTGTTAATATTCCAGCCCAGTGCCGGCATCGGGTAGCATGGACCGATCCGAATGGTCCGACTATCTGGTTAGCGGTGCATTATGGCGAGTTAGTTGATAAATAATAACCTTGGGATAATGGCATAAATAATTTTAGGTTCGCAAACTTCTGCGCTATTTGCCATACATAAGGAAGTGAAATGAAGTATTCATGGTTATCAGCCTTTTTTCTCTGCCATTGCGTTTTTGCATATTGCCCTGATGAGGATTTGCAGGTTACTTTCCAGGGGAAGTTGATTGAATATATCTATCCTGGCCCGCCAAACTGGGAAAGCATTAAAGATGGTGATGAGGCGGTAAAGAATGATTTCCTGCAACTTGAGTTTCCTTTTGGGTGCGACATAGTGACCGATGGGGAAAATATTTCGAACGTACAGCTTATCTTTCTCCGTGAGTCCAAAACCTCATCGAAAGAAGCCAAACACTGGCTGAACAAAAACGTAATAGTAACAGGAAAAACAATGTACGCGCAGACGGGCTGGCATTATACGACAGTTCTGCTGTTGGTCGACGAAGTGAAGGAAATTCTGACGACGTTAACCCCAGTGCAGAAAAAAGATATGTTGGTTCAGTTTTTACAATTCCAGCAGGCGTTGCAAGAGAAGAAGGGGACCGAACTGAAGCCTTATTTTATATTTCCTTTAACAGGTGATACATGGGGGCTATTACCAGATGTTGAGCCGGAACAGCCGGAAACACTCACCGACACGGTATTTGAGCGGTATGCGGTAAAAATCATCGAGAACCTCCAACCGCTGAGTAAGATAATAGTCAATCCGGATGACATGACAATAAACCAATACAGGGTTAATGCATTATCTGCAAAAGAACAAAAGCGCCACTATTTCTCTGATGATAGAGATGGCGTTTTTTATTACAAAGAGAACGGCCAGCGTTATTGGGTTGAAGGTGCTTGCGATACTGTTGCGGGTGGTGAATTCGATGATGACAGTTTAACGTTTTATCAGGGAACTGAGGCTAACAAACAAATACCGGGATTTTCAGAAAACTGTGATGGCGCATCATCATTTACATTTAAGTTAATTGACGGGAAATTGCGTCTGGTGAGTTCATTTACCGCAGGTTAACAGATTAGATTAATACGTGTTGGCGACAGTGCCTGACGATAATGTCGACAGAGGCTGGGGAGTGAATATATGAGAAATCACTCCTGACAACATAACGAATATTCATCAAAATCTGCAATGAACAACAATGAAGATCACAACAAAATAGCGAGGGGCATCATCAAAGGTAACTGACGGATTTGTGGTGGTGGCACAGATAACCATGAAGTTATGGGTCGCGCCAATCAATTTAACATAATATACATTATGCGCACCAAGGTGCTGTTAGGTAGAATCTGAGGGTTTAGGCTTTATCCATGTATGTGGTTGTTCATTATTTAAATCCCTTCGTTGGTACGCCAGTTCAGGGGAAACTTGCCTGCCCAGGTTGTATATTCAAGCTTCAATCCAGTGTGCTTGCCAAGCTCCTGGCAGTTGTTCCGTACTCACGAACATCTTGTACCATTGCGCTGGCGTAGTTCACGCTTCATATTTTACGGTCCGTCATTAATTACTCAACTATCTTTGGCTGGGCCTTTTGAGTTATCTACGTTCTACTAAAAACAGCACTGGAATCGTCTTCCAGTGCTGTGGTTGGATCATTGTTCAAATACGATATTAAGGCACTTCACTTTGCTAACGCGACTTCCAATGCAGAAATATCATCAGAGCTGAGTATGGGAATTAACCGGGCTAATTCGTCTTCAGATTTGTCGTAAATACTTAAATTTAGAATGCGTGTTACGACATCTTGTGTAAAACGAAATTTAATAACGCGTGCCGGATTGCCACCAACAACAGCGTATGGCGGAATGTCTTTTGTAACAACACTCCCAGCTGCGATAACGGCACCCTCACCGACCGTAATTCCAGGCATAATCATGCAACGCATACCGAGCCAACAACCATCGTTCAGCACGGTGTCCCCCCGGGGCTGATATGAGTTTTTTATCATACTCATAAATGGATAAAGGCTAATAAAATCAGTACAATGATTGTTATTGCCCCCCATCAAGATAACTGTTTCAGCTGCAATACAGACATAATCTCCGATGATAAGCCGATCTGTATGCCCAAGCGGCTCCCATTCCTGACTGATGGTATCCCCATGTAGGTATCGAACGACTGATCTTTCAAATCCCTGATCCCAGCTATCGCTGTAGTAGCTATGTTGGCCTTTGATTTCAATATTTGGATTTTTAACAGTGAGATGGAGATATTCCACTCTCGACCAATGTTTCTCTTTCATGACTTTTCCCTTTCAAAAAGAAAGCCACGGAACATTTTAATTTCGTGGCAGTGACTACATGCTCAAATAATCACTGCATTCAGTTATTCGGGGATGGAACAACAGCGGACAGAGGTAAAAATTCATATTCATCACGATCTCCTTTTTATCTATTTTAAGCAAATTATCTTATATGTTCAATCTGGCGATGATCCTCGCCCGAATGTGCAAAAATCCTAAAAGCAGCTGATCCACTGGATAAAACCCGCAATGAGAACAATACTTACCTTTCCACTGGAATAAGGCTTCACATAATCGTAAATATTATTGATGAGAGGATACTATGAAATTATTTAAAGCAATGACAACATTAGTTCTTTTAGGGGCATTCTCTTCCGGTGCCATCGCCGCCGAATTGTTAACTAAAGACGAACTGAGTAAAAGCCCAGGTCAATACGAAAAAATCGGCAATATTGTTACTGCTGGCGAGTTAGCGCCAAGTGATGCTAAGGAAGAATTGTCTAAAAAGGCTGATGAACTTGGTGGGGATTACTTTGTTGTAACATCAGCAAATACCAATACAAAAATTCATGCTACTGCTGATGTTTATAAGAAAAAATAACCATGATAGTTTGCTCGGTAATATCAGAATGGGCTGTGAAGTGACAGCCCATTTTATTAGAGGGCAAATCTTCCTGATTGCCTGTTTTTTTGTTACACCGTCACCAATACCCCCCCTTTTTAATCCTATCTAGATCCGGTATGCTCGAAATATGTCAGAAAATCTTGTGGATCTGAAACGTGATTCCAGTAGTCAACTTAAATTATCTATTCCAATATAAATCAGTAAATTACCGCAACTCATACTGGTGCGAATAATGAGCCAATCGATAGTGCGCAATTCCGCTCTGCCATTATTGGTTGCTGGCGCTTTCTTTATGGAAAATCTCGATGGGACAGTTATTGTCACCGCCATGCCGCAGATGGCGACGGCATTTGCAGTACATCCCATTGATATGAATATTGGTATTTCTGCTTACATTCTGACACTGACGGTTTTTATTCCTGCCAGTGGTTGGATTGCCAATCGCTGTGGCGCTCGTAATATCTTTGCCGCCGCAATGATTATTTTCACATTAGCATCAGTGCTGTGTGCATTAAGCACTGATCTGATGACATTTACTGCTGCAAGAATTTTGCAGGGTTTTGGCGGTGCGATGATGGTCCCGGTCGGTAGGCTAATTGTATTACGTAATACGGCCAAACCTGATCTGATCAAAGCCATCGCCACCATTACCTGGTCCGGATTGGTGGCCCCGATACTCGGTCCTCCTGTCGGGGGCTTTATTACTACCTATGCTTCTTGGCACTGGATATTTATATTAAATGTTCCATTGGGGATCATTGGGTTATGGCTTGCATGGCGGTTAATACCGCAGGAGTCGCCACAGAAAGAAACGCCTTTTGATACCCTTGGTTTTCTGTTAACCGGCGCTGCTTGTTTTAGCCTGATGTTTGGTCTGGAATTATTTAATCATCAAAACTTGTCACGTTTAATCCCACTATTCTGTATTGCAGGCAGCCTGATACTAGGTTCACTGGCGGTGTATCATGCAAAACATCAGGTATTCCCATTGGTTGATTTGTGGGCTTTGCAAATAAAAAGTTACAGTGTCACTATCTGGGGTGGAGGTTTATTCCGAATGGCTATTGGTGCCGTTCCCTTCTTGCTGCCGTTGCTATTTCAGATAGGTTTTGGCCTGAGCGCTTTTAATGCCGGTTTGTTAGTGTTGGCGGTGTTTGCTGGTAACCTGGTAATGAAACCTTTTACCTCTGCTATCCTCTATCGCTTTCATTTCCGCCCTACACTATTGGTTAATGGTTTACTCAATGCCGCGACTATCTTTGCCTGTGCGTTTATCACGCCAGAAACACCAACAACGCTGATTATTGTGTTGCTGTTTATCAGCGGATTGACGCGTTCAATGCAGTTTACTGCGTTCAATACGCTGGCTTTTTCTGAAGTGCCTGGTCCGAAAATGGCCGGTGCCAATACGCTATCTAATATGGCGCAACAGATGGCAATTGGCCTGGGCATTGCCATCGGAGCCTTAGCGCTGCGGATAGCTGAGTGGTTTCACCCCCATCGCGCAGGCGTGATCCCATTGGAGAATTTCCAGATAGCATTTGTGGTTATCGCGCTGGTCGCATTACTATCGTTAGTAGATACATTAACCCTTAGCGGTGATGCGGGCGATGAAGTACGTAAGAAGCCATCACGACGCTAAAATGTGTAGTGGACTATACCGGAATAGCTTCCTTCTGTAGTTAAGAGTATGTTAATCATATCAATTATATTATTAGCAACGAAAAATAAGGAATGTGTATGATCGTTTTCGTCACTGGTGCAACCTCAGGGTTTGGTGAGGCAATTGCTCGAAAGTTTATTAGCCACGGTCATCAGGTTATCGCGACAGGTCGTCGTCAGGAGCGTTTGGAAGAATTGAAGGACGAATTGGGTGAGCAGCTACATATCGTACGTTTAGATGTACGGAATCGAGCGGCTATTCAGCAAGTTATCGATGAGCTACCTACCGAACTAAAAGATATCGATCTGTTAGTTAACAATGCCGGTTTGGCATTGGGGTTGGAACCTGCACATAAAGCCAATGTTGAAGACTGGGATACGATGATTGACACCAACACCAAAGGTTTGGTGAATATGACTCGTGCATTATTGCCCGCAATGGTGGCACGTAATGTGGGTCACGTGATTAACATCGGCTCTACTGCCGCCAACTGGCCGTATGCCGGTGGTAATGTTTACGGAGCCACGAAAGCGTTTGTGAAACAATTTAGTCTGGGTCTGCGTGCTGACTTGCACGGTACACATATTCGTGTGACGGATATTGAGCCAGGTATGGTCGGTGGCACTGAATTCTCCGCAGTTCGTTTCAAAGGTGATGGCGACAAAGTCAATAAAACCTACGATGGTGCTAATCCACTGATACCTGAGGATATCGCTGAAGCCGTCTATTGGGTTGCTACGCTGCCAGCACGGGTCAATATTAACTCACTGGAGATGATGCCAGTCAGTCAATCTTTTGCTGGGTTGAGTATTCATCGCGAAGGTTAATATCAGGCGTTATCGGGTAAAATTGGGCTGGGGCTATCACCGCCCCACCCTTAATTTATCCGCCAGTCGCAACAATAATCAGCATGCTTGGCGTCGGGTGTTTTTAATATAAAATTAACTCTGATTTTGAACATTGGGTCTTACAAACTTAGGGGGGATATATAAATCAAAACCTAAGTTCCCACAATACTCTCTAAACATATTTATAG
>NZ_JAZGQE010000240.1:0-5609 GCF_048593885.1 Yersinia sp. 1252 StPb PI
CAACTGACCCCTAATTATCCTCTTACCGTACGTTTTCGTACGGTTGGCCCTCAAACCGCTGGTAGAGATGCCGGATTCTTTAGTCCTTCCAATAACATAATAATAATTAATGATTGACGATTTGTTAACATTATGATTATTTGCTGTTTCTGGTATACAGAATATGTAGTGCAATGGACTGAGGAAACTGAAATGGCTGCAAAAAACTGGTTATCCGATCGTATCAATTTAAGCAGACCCCATCAGGAAAAAATATGGGCTCAGGGAATAAATGATTTAACGATTGCATCCCGGACTGATGGAAGAGGAATTGTCTGCAGCGCCGGGCGGGAATATATCGATTTTATGTCCTGCTCTTATCTCGGGCTTGAACAGCATCCGGCCCTAAGTCAGGCCATTAAAGCGTCGGTTGATAAATTTGGTGTTCAGTATGCCGCCGCAAGAACCCGGGCAAAATGCGATATTTTTGATGAGCTCGAAGAAAAACTGAATACGATCTTCCTGGACTCCTATACGGTGATTTTCAATTCCGTGGGGGCCGCGCATCTGGCAGTCCTCCCGATCCTCGGTTCAGGAGAGTTGCCGGGGTATAGCATCAGCCCAAAAGGCGTACAGTGGATCGTGGATAAAACGACACACGCCTCGGTGCAAATATTACAGGGGATTCTGGAACAGTTTGGCCGTTACGATAGGATAAGCTTCACTGACCAGGATAAATTGTATACGGCATTAGACCTGTGCCGGCAGAACGGCAAAACGCCCGTGCTGATATCAGACTCCCTGGGTTCAATGGGGGGCAGTAATGATGTCCGTTATCTCACGCAATTAGCGGCAGAGTATCAAGGGTATTACTATGCCGATGATGCGCATGGCACCTCGATCATCGGGAAAAATGGGTGCGGGTATACGCTGCACCAGACGGGGGAATTCAGTGACAATCTTATCCTGCTCTCCTCGCTCTCAAAAGCGTTCGGCTCTCATGGTGGTTCGGCCTCTTTCAGTCACCCACAGACCGCCTCATTCATCAAAAAATATGCGCTGAATTATATTTTTAGCGGCCCTCCCTCATTACCCGGTATTGCCGCATGCGTGGCCTCTGCGGATATTCACCTTTCAGGCGAAATCACTGCGCTGCAAACGAAGCTTAAGGACAATATTCACTTCTTTGACAACGCAGTACATAATGTGGAAGTCAAAGATAAAGCTAGCCCCATCCGTACGATCCACATCGGCAGCGAAACCGAAGCCGTTAACACCTCTGGGCGACTCCGCAGCCATGGTTTTCTGGCCACCGCGGCCATGTATCCGACAGTACCTAAATCGGCAAGCATTATCCGGGTAGCCCTTTCTGCCGCGCATTCCATTGACGATCTTGAGCGATTCGCCGCGTCCGTGAATTTCATTACAGGGGGGACGGCATGCTGACAGAACTGATCACCGCCTACCGCTATTCAGCGGCCTTGCATGCGTTCGTGAAGCTCGGGGTACCCATCTGGCTGGGACGCATGGGACCAATGAGCTTGAATGACCTGTCTGTAGCCAGCGAGGTGGAGGCCCATCGTCTGTCACGCCTGCTGGATGTGATGGCAGAGTGCCGTGTTGTGCATATTGAGGATGCGCGCTATGCCCTTGCAGATGAGGCCGGTGCCCTGGCGGACGCAAACAGCCTTGAAACGCTGTGGATCTTGTGCGAGTTGGGCGAGGAATACTGGAGCATGTGGTCGGAATACCCCTCATCCCTGCGTTCTGTCGACCCGGTATCCGCTTTTGAAACCCGTCATCGAGAGCCCTTCTTTTCATACCTCCGCACCCGGCCAGAACTGAAAGGCACCTTCGACAGGCTGATGGCAAAAATTACCGATGAACTTTCCACTGAACTCGTCAACCACATTGCGTGTGATGCGCAGGCAGAAGTCGTGGATGTGGGCGGAGGGCAGGGCGCGCTGATGAAAAAACTTCATCAGCGCTACAACCTTAAATCCGCCACGGTGCTCGATGTTTACCCCGGGAACAGCAGGAACGAAGCTGGCATCAACTTTGTGGATGGTGATTTCTTTACTGGGATCGTCGGGGGCAAGAACATCTATATCCTGAAAAATATTATCCACGACTGGGATGACGCCAGCGCCTTAAAAATTCTGCAAAACTGCCATCGGGCCATGACGCCAGAATCAACGCTATTTGTCATAGAAATCATCAAGCAGCCTGAGAGCAGCAAAGGCAAGACGCTGGACTTGCTCATGGATGCACTCTTTCTGGGGAAGGAGCGATTTTATGCTGAATATCAAGTGCTGGCGCAGGCGGCCGGCTTCGTCATCGACAGAACACTCTCCACCTCGCTGTCACAGTCCGTCATGGTATGGCGAAAGGAAAAAGCATGAATTTATACTGGATCGTCGCAAAGGAAGAATACAACAATGTGGCCGGGATTGAGCAGGCTTATGCAGAGTACACCCGTGAACTCGGGAAACGGGATATCGCCTTCAGCTTTATCGCGCTGGAGAACTGTATCGTTTCCTCTCACCCGGACAGGGGACTGGCGCTACTGTACAAAGACCAGCCGCTGGATGAATCTGCAGCGGCATTTATAATCTCCCCCGCCAACCTGAATGCCCAAGCCCGCGCCATCTCCTCGACGCTGCGCCATTTCCTCCGTATCAGAGGTGCATGCCTGCTGAACGACGGGATTGCCGGTATTGAAACTCTGGAGTGGGACAAAATCGGCCAGATGACCCTAGCAGCGAAAACCGGCGCGCCGGTGCTCCCCTTTAGCATGCTCGGGTATCACCGGCAGGTCACTCCCGCCATCGAGCACTTTGTTGCACGCTACCCCGGCGAGTATATTTTTAAACCCGCCAGCACCGGCATGGGTTTTGGCGTGATCAAGTCAGGGAGCTCTCAGCATGCGGTCAGCACCGGAAATTTGATTTCGACATCGCCTGTCGAATATTTCATGATGCCCTTTCTGGCTGACGCGTGTGATGTCCGGTTTTTGTTTATCGCGCAGAAACTGGCATTCATTAAATTCCGCAAACCCCGCGGGAAAGGCTATATCGGAAATGTCGCCCTAGGCGGAGAGCAGACCATCCTGACGGAACAGACGTTCCTGGCAGACTATGGCCGTGAACCATTTTTCCCGGAAATGCTGCAGTTGTCCCGGGACATAATGGCGCAGGCAGGCTGTGCGGTATTGTCAGTTGACTGGCTGATGAATACCGACGGTTTTTATTTTAATGAGATGGCAACGGCAGAAACCGGCCTGACGAAGCTCCCCGAAGGGATCAGGGCATTTGTGTTCGATCAGCTGGCAAGGATAATTCACGATAATCATGCATGCGAATAAAACGACCTATTTCATTTATCTGACGGTATTTCTCGCGGAGTTTTCATTTTTCTTTGCCCTCCCACTGCTGGGGAAATCACCAGATCTCAGTGCCTCCAGTGTGGCGGCCTGTCTCGCCGGGGCGGTCCTGCTGGAAAGTCTGCTTATGCTGACCTCCACCGGCTATCTTGAGCGCTTTTCCAGAAGGAAGTTGATTTTCGTTTCCCTGCTGCTGAGAAGCACTGCCTTTTTGACGATTTATCTGACATTGTCATTACCCGGCTGGCTGCTCTTCTTCTTGCTTATTGCGGTATCAAAGTCGGTATCCAAACCCTTTTTACGGGAGGTGCTGGCCGCAACCCTGAGCGGACCGCAGCTGAAAAAAGCACTCAATACGTTCTCGCTGAGCCAGAACTCGGCGGTATTCGTGGCGCCGATGCTGGCGGTAGCGGCGATGAAATTTGCATTTATCGGGACCGTTCTGCTGGCACTGCTTCTCTCCGGTGTCGTGATGGCTCTGATGGCGCTGCGACTCATTTATACCCTTCCGGCCAACCATAAATCGTCCACCGGTTCGCCACTGGCGGATATGCGGGTAGGGTTTCAGTGCGTCATGGCCAGCACAGACATACAGCGCATCCTGCTTTCGTCGTTCTTCTGTTTTCTCATTATGGGGGTGTTCATAACCGCCACAACGCTGCTGGATAAAATCAATCCCGACCTCGGTGCACACTCCGGGGTATTTTTCTCTATCGTCGGCGTGACCATCTGCCTGTGGCAGGGGGGCGTGGCGAAACTGACCTCCTTCAGCGACAGGTACAGTTCGCAAATTATTATGGTGGGCGGGGTACTGTCATCAGCCTATTTGCTGGGTTCCGTGTACATTGCCGTTGCGGCGTTGATTGCCTACAGCATTTATGAGTCCGTGATCATTCCGGAGCTTTACTTTCAGGCCACGCATATTGCGTCTGGTGTCTCTGCCAGCGTGTTGTTCAGTTATATTCTGATTGTGTCGAATGCCGGTGAAGCATTCGGCTCCTGGCTTACCGGATTTGCGATCACGCATCTGGCTGACCACGTCCCGCTGTTTATCTTTATCACGGTGCTGAGCTCCGCGATGATTTCGTTCATCTGCCTGAAAAAAACCGACAGAAAGGAGGCTCCGTGTCAGCCATAGTCTTCGCCACCGGTGGAACCACCGCTGATGCCAGAACCGTCGAGCATCCATGGGAAAATTATCAGTTTGTAACGTCGGCGGCGGCGCAGGCGCTGCGCCCCCTGTTCACGGATTTACAGGTCCGCGCGGTCGCTAACTGCCTGACGGCGGGCAATCTGTGGGGCGGTTTTTTGTTTGCCCATGAAATTTGCCGTCATCTCGGGGTGAAATATTATCCTTTCGCCTCGGTTGTTGAGCATGACGCACTTTGTGAAGCCGTATGTGCAGGCACCATCGACACGATAATATGCCTGCCAAGCTTTGCTGAACGTTTATTGATCCCGGAGCGTAAAGCGCAACTGGCCTCCGTTAGGAACATTTTTTATCTCGGGGAAATGTTCTCCGACTCACTTGTCGAAAAGACGCAGAAGCTGCTTCCGGACGTGTGTATCAAACCTCTGGCGTACACGGCGCAGGAAACCGGTCCGATCGGTTTTCAGTGCGCGCACCTGAGTGGTACCCGCTACCATATTTATGAGCATGTCGACCTAGTTTGTTCTCCGGTCAGCGGTGAGTTCAGTGTAACGGTCAGATATCCCGGACAGAGCCATCTTCTGGATCATACAATGGGAGACGTGGGTATCCTTGAGCGCGATGTCCTGTGTCCGTGTGGCCATACAGGCGATGTCCTGCATCTTCAGGGGCGGATCCCCACATCAAGAAACATCCTTGGCACTTCGGTTTCAATCCATGAGTTCGCCCGTGTGTTGTCAGAGGGCTCTGGCTCCATTTCCGATACTGATTTGCAACTGATTGAGGTCGATTACGAAGATCAAGGCCTGGGGCTTGTTCTTATGGTGTGCCAAAGAAGCCGGCTCTCAGCAAACACAATTGGTGATCGGCTTAAATCATCACCGCTGATCAGAGAATTGATCAGCGACGCCCTGTATTTTCATGTTTTCATTGCAGAGAAGCGAACGTTTCTGAAATCGGAGTTCACCCATAAAATCAAACCCTTCATGAGGACGAGGTGCCGGCCTGCTGAAGAAAACGCATCCTGCCTGATAATAAAATAACTAATTTATGTGTTTGATGCTCAGTCGAGCGAAAACTAACGTTAGGTGAGAAAGC
>NZ_JAZGQE010000241.1:0-5526 GCF_048593885.1 Yersinia sp. 1252 StPb PI
TTTTTTGATTTACCTCATCTAAACCTGACTTTTGTTAGTTGCATGCTGTTAAGTTCTAACTAAAGTGGTGAAAATTGGTCATTAATACTAAAAAAGACATCTATTACCCATATTAATGTTTAGTGCTACGCTTAATTATTTGTTGAATCTTTGCCTGACAGGCAATGCCCTATATTCACTGGCTAATTTATCAAAGGATGATTCATGTCTAAACGTCTATGGCTCCGAACTACCTTACTCACAGCCGCTCTACTCAGTGTTTTTTCTGTTCCCGTTAGTGCCGCAACACATACCCTGCAACTGGCTATCGGTGATGAACCCACCGAAGGCTTTGACCCAATGCTAGGCTGGAGTCATGGCAGTTATCTGCTATTGCATAGCCCGTTGCTAAAACAAAATGAAGATCTTAGCTGGAATAATTTTCTGCTGAGCCAGTATAAAACCAGCAACGACGGTAAAACCTGGACTCTGACGCTCAAGCCGGGCCTCAAATTCTCTGATGGATCTCCTCTGACGGCCAAAGATGTGGTGTTTACCTATAACAATGCTGCTGCCAGTGGCGGTAAAGTCGATATGGGTAATTTCCTCCGCGCCGAAGAAATCGATCCCCTCAATATTCGAATCCAATTGAAAGCGCCACAAAGTACTTTTGTAAATGTGTTGGGATCGCTGGGGATTGTTTCTGCTGATAAATATAATGCCAAAACCTATGCACAAAACCCTATTGGTGCTGGCCCGTACCGTTTGGTGAGCTTCCAACCGGGTCAACAAATGATCGTGGAAGCCAATCCTCATTATGCCGGAAATAAGAATGATTTCGATAAACTGATCTTTGTTTTTCTTGATGAAGACAGTGCCTTTGCAGCGGCGCAAAGTGGGCAGTTAGGGGTCGTCCGCATTCCACCATCGATGGCGGCAGGTCCGGTCAATAACATGAAGTTATGGGTGCGGCCAAGTGTAGAAAACCGTGGCATCGTGTTCCCGACCACTCCGGCGGGTAAGAAAGATGCTCAGGGTTATCCGATTGGTAATGATGTAACGGCGGATGTTGCTATCCGCCGTGCCATTAACTATGCCATTAACCGCCAACTCCTGGCCGACCAAATTATGGAGGGTCATGCTATTCCTGCCTATACAGGTGTACAGGGGTTGCCATGGAATAACTCAGATTCGGCCATTAAAGATGGTGATAGCGAAAAAGCCAAACAGATATTAGAACAGGCCGGTTGGGCGCTGAACAGTGAGGGTATTCGAGAAAAAAATGGGGTGCCGGCCAAAATCACGCTTTGGTATACCAGCGGTGATACTACGCGCCGCGATTTAGCCCAGGCGCTGCGTTCGATGCTGAAACCTATTGGTATTGATGTTGATTTGAAATCCGGTAGCTGGGAAACCGTTGAACGTAATATGCATGCTAACCCCACGTTGTTTGGCTGGGGTAGCCTTGATCCCATGGAGTTGTACCATCACTACAGCAGTAAAGCTGCCGGTGTTGAATATTATAATCCAGGCTACTACCAGAATCCGGTAGTTGATAAACATCTGCAACAGGCACTGGATGCGCCAACCTGGGAACAAGCGGTGCCATTTTGGCAACAGGTTGATTGGGATGGAACGACCGGTGCCGGTATTCGCGGTGATGCGGCGTGGGCGTGGTTATTGAATATTCAGCATACTTACCTGGCTAATGATTGCGTTGATTTAGGTAAGGGGGCACCGGAAATCCATGGTTCCTGGTCACTGCTTAATAGCCTGGATAGCTGGAAATGGACCTGTCAGTAATGAAGGGGATCTCGCTATTTACTCTGCGTTTAATTTGCCTGCTGCTAATCACCGCAGTAGGCACTTTTACGCTGCTGAGTTTTTCCCCGGTAGACCCAATACGCGCCTATATTGGCAGTGAGCTGTTGCATGTTCCACCGGAACAATATCCGCTGATTGCGGCGCGGTGGGGGTTGGATCTGCCTTTGTGGCAGCGTTTTCTGCATTGGTTTACTCAGGTTTTGCAAGGTGATTTGGGTTACTCCATGCTGTATAACGCGCCAGTCTCACAGGTCATTGGTGAACGTTTTGCCACCTCGTTTGCGTTACTGCTTTCGGCATGGCTATTCTCCGGCATTGTTGGGCTATTGCTGGGGCTGACTGCGGGGCGTTATCTTAATCGCTGGCCTGATCGTTTGATCTCAACCCTGTCATATCTATTAGCTTCGCTACCCACTTTCTGGATTGGTTTATTATTGCTGTCATTATTTGCGGTGAAGCTGAATTGGGCGCCGATTTGCTGTGCATGGACACCTGGAAGCAATGCTGAAACAGCCAGTTGGAGCGACAAACTGCGTCATCTCATTCTGCCGATGCTGGCCTTGGGATTATTGGGGGTTGGCAATATTGCGCTGCATACCCGCGCCAGGGTTGCTGAGGTGATGAATAGCGAGTTTATCCGCTATGCTCGTGCTCAGGGAGATAAGGGCTGGTCATTGGTTCACTTCCATATTTTACGCCATGCCATTACGCCAGCGCTTTGTCTGCAATTTGCCTCTGTGGGGGAATTACTGGGTGGCTCGCTATTAGCGGAGAAAGTTTTTGCCTATCCCGGCTTAGGGCAAGCCACTATTGATGCCGGGCTTCACGGCGATATTCCGTTACTGATGGGGATCGTCATGTTTTGCGCCATATTGGTCTTTTGCGGTAACAGCGTTGCCAACGCACTGTTACACCGCTTGAATAGGGGAGCTGCGCGGCAATTATGACTTATAACCCAAACCGGGCGCTGTTTCGGCTGTTCGTTTCATTGGCGCTATTACTCATTTTAATTGTTTATGGCTGGGTTATTTATCCCATTGAAGTACCGATGGATCTGATGGCGCGCCGCCAGCCGCCATCACCGGCTTATTGGTTTGGTACTGATAGTCTGGGGCGCGACTTGTGGTTGCGCTGTTTTCAGGGGATGACAACCAGTTTACAAATTGGCCTGATTGCTGCTTTTGCCAGTGGACTGCTGGCGATGCTCACTGCCAGTTTGTGTGCTATCAATAAAACGCTGGATTATATTATTCGCGGATTAATTGACAGTATGTTGGCATTGCCTCACTTGCTGTTATTGGTGCTGATCTGCTTCACTTTGGGGGGCGGGAAACAAGGCGTTATTCTGGCGGTAGCCCTCACCCATTGGCCAAAGCTTGCCCTGATTTTACGCGCAGAAATCTTACGTATTCGCGAGACTGATTATGTGATGTTGTCTCATCGGTTGGGTAACAGTAATTTTTACCGTTGGCGTCATCATCTGCTACCGTTATTACTGCCACAATGGATTGTTGGCACACTGTTGATGTTCCCCCATGCGGTGTTACACAGCGCAGCGCTCAGTTTTCTTGGGTTTGGGCTGTCACCTCATGAGCCGTCGTTGGGGATCTTATTAGCGGATGCACTGCGTTACCTGAGCAGTGGGGCATGGTGGCTGGCTTTTTTCCCTGGCCTGATTTTGGTGGGATTGGTATTAGTATTTGACCAGTTTGCCCGGTCGCTGCAACAACTCTGGGTGAGGATAACCTGATGTTGAAATTTGCAAAATTTGCTATTGATGTTGCTCATTACCGCTGGCTGGGGCGAAAAACCTGGCATCCTCTGCTGAGTAATATTTCTTTGGAGGTGAATCCGGGAGAACTGGTGGCGTTAGTTGGCGGTAGCGGTGAAGGCAAAAGTCTGTTGTTACAAAGTGCATTGGGTTTATTGCCAGACAATATGCGTTGTCATGGCGAGATTATCCTTGATGGTGAGGTGTTGTGCGCCCAAGACAAAATTGAACGGCGCGGAAAAACGTTATGTTACGTCCCTCAAGGGGTCAGCGCGCTAAATCCATTAATTAAAGTCGGCTCACAAATGACCCGCGCCGCGCAGCTTAGTGGTGTAAAACTGCGGCTGGAAGATGTGGCAATGCAACTGCAAACCTACAATCTTGCGCCAGGGTTGGTGCATGACTTCCCTCGCCAACTCTCTGGCGGCATGGCAAAACGGGTGCTGACCAGCTGTGCCACCCTGACCAATGCCCGCTATATTTTGGCTGATGAAGTGACCTCGTGGCTCGATGACGAACATGCCTGCCAGTTACTGACTCACCTGCGGGCTTTTTGCCAACAAGGGCGTGGCATTTTATGGGTAACTCATGATCTGGCATTGGCGGCACGTTTTGCCGATAAGATTGCGGTGTTACATCAAGGTAAGCTACATGAGACGCTGAGTGCTGAAGAATTGAAGAATAACGGTGGTAGTCCCTGGCTACAGTCACTATGGGCAGCGCTACCGGAGCAACAATTTGTCAGTCAGCACATAGCCTTGTCGGAGGTGGGCGAATATGTTTAGTGTCGATAATCTGACGGTGGTTCAAGGTGGCAAACTGTTGTGGGATAGCATCTCATTTTCTCTAACAGCCGGAGAGCGCTTAGGTATTTCGGCTCCCAGTGGTTTTGGTAAAACGACCCTTGGCCGGGTATTAGCACAATGGCAGTCAGCCACTTCCGGCCAGATTTTGCTCGGTGGCGCGCCACTGGCAAAAAAAGGTTATTGTCCTATTCAGTTAGTGCCACAGCATCCAGAACAAAGTTTCAATCCTTACCGGACTACGGGGGAGAGCTTGCATGATGCCTGGCGACCCGCAGCACATTGGCTTGAGCGGATGGCCGTTAATCCTGATTGGTTGAAGCGCCGGCCTGATGAATTGTCGGGAGGCGAGTTGGCGCGTATCGCACTATTGCGGGCACTGGATCCGCGCACCCGATACTTGATTGCCGATGAAGTAACGGCACAACTGGATGCACATGTTCAGGCACAAATTTGGCGCGTTTTATTAGACGAAGCGGCACACCGCCCATTGGGGCTTATTGTTTTCAGCCACAATAAATCCTTATTGGAAAAGGTATGTTCACGTATATGGATACCAGAGCGTGAAAGTAAAATCCCTCTTTATCAAAAACCAGTAGTTAAGCCTCAAATTGGTTTGGCATTGATAAAAACAGGATGAATTAATAACGGTAAATTAAAACGTAATCGATTAAATAATTAGCTAGAGTGATAGTCACTCAATGTGTGAGATGTTTTATTTCCAAGTGAAAATAGAATTATTGATTAGGATCATATTCTGTTTAAATAATGATAAAAACGCGGGGTTATACATTGGAGATGATAATTAACATCACGGTAAGATAACTTTACATAAATAAATTGAGATGGCGTTCAATATTAACTTGAAGTAGGTGACTATTCTATACACAGTGATTAGTATTTTAACGTGTTTTTATCAGGCTCACACCCCTTAGGGTTTTGTGATTTTGTTTCTGTCTCAGCATGCCAATTTAACATCTATTTTTGGTAGGAGCTCTGGTATTCTTTATTTGTGATGAATATAAACCCGCATCATTTTGCGCCTAACTAATTGATTTTTAATTGTATTAAATTAATTCGCCCTCATCGCTACAGTGTTTTTTATCAAGTTGGTAATTAATGATGAATTTTCCAGTTTTTGGTCTATAT
>NZ_JAZGQE010000242.1:0-5313 GCF_048593885.1 Yersinia sp. 1252 StPb PI
TTTAAAATTTATAAAAAGCAATTATATCACAACATAAAAAAATCATGCTTTGAGGGTATATGGAAAACCTACGCTAACCATTTTGGGGAGATGACACTATTTTGACGCAACCAGGGCGGCGACGCGACCAAAATAAATCGGTGATCGGTCATTTTCGAAAAGGGTGATTTTTTGGGAGTTTTCGGCAGGGGATGGATAAAGCCAATTACTGCGAGGTGGCTTTCGGGGCGTAACGCGCCCGAGACGCCCTGAAAGCCTGTCTCAGCTGGTATGCAAGCCTCTGAGACAGAACGAATTATAGCAGAGAACCCTAGCGGGGATCGAGAAGTTGGCACTCCTGGGGTAAAGCCAAGTCGTCTTGAATGGGGGATGTGACAGGTCACACAGGTAAAAATTTATTTGCTCAACAGCTCCCCACACACGGATAATCATTCCATCGAAAGGGAATCACTCTTTTGATAGATAGCCGTAAGGCAGGCTGTCGGCAGTAGTGGATATTAAAATGAAATCGATTAATATAAAAATTAGTTTTCATAGTAGGGGTCAGTTTGGATATCGGAAATTATTGTACGTTTAGCGCATTACCAAACTGACCCTTGGTAACTCATCACTTAAGATCTGACCTTTAAGTTACAGCCTACGCGGAATGCGCTCCCTATTTCGAGATATTCAGCTCTCGCTGCTCCAGTCAGCTGCTGCGACTGCTCAGTAAACCCGGCTATATCATGGCTACACTTTTTCGACGTCGCTTTGTAGCCGCGCCCGCACATTTCATAAGCGACGTTCGGATCTGCGAATTGTGAACATTAGCCCGCCTGCGGCGGGAGCTAAAACTCTGTTAGAGAGTTACTTTATTCAGTCATCATAGCTCGCTATACTCCCGTGTATGCACATACCTCGACCGGCAAAACTCCTCTTCCAGATTGATGATGGCTGGGGCCAGTTACTCGCTAAACACGGCAATGTCGGACCCGAATGGACCAAACTGGTCGTCGAGCGGATGCTCCCCTGCGGGACCGGTGCCATGGGCGTTCGCTGCTATTGTTGCGCTTCTGCCCACTGTTCTCACACCAAATACTTCTGCCA
Source organism: Yersinia sp. 1252 StPb PI (assembly GCF_048593885.1). Classification (NCBI taxonomy): domain Bacteria; kingdom Pseudomonadati; phylum Pseudomonadota; class Gammaproteobacteria; order Enterobacterales; family Yersiniaceae; genus Yersinia; species Yersinia sp. 1252 StPb PI. Next base: position 1,087 of record NZ_JAZGQE010000242.1, read on the forward strand.
AAGTTGTAAAAGCAAAGGCTGCAGTGCCTGTGACATGAAAGCTACCGAGCAATGGATTGCTGAGCAACAGCACATCCTGCCCGACTGCGAATGGCAGCACATCACCTTCACCATGCCCGATAAACTCTGGCCCGCCTTTGCCAGCAACTGGCCCCTACTCAACAAACTCTTCGCCTGCGCTGCCAATACCCTGCTGAAATGGGCTAAAAAACTCGATATCGAAATAGGCTTGTTTGTAGCCCTGCATACCTATGGCCGCCGGCTCAATCAACATCCGCACATTCATCTGTCCGTCACGCGCGGAGGTTTGTGCCTCAAACACGGCGTCTGGCGGCCGGTTTACTTCAAAAAGAAAATCGTTGAGCGCTATTGGCGTCAGGCCGTCATCACCCTGTTGCGAGAAAGCTATGCCTCGCTCAATTTATCTGCTGCCGGCTATCAACACATTCGGGATTACCGGGAATGGTGCCAGTTTCTTGAGGCGCAGTTTCAGCGTCGCTGGAAAATCCACTTTGCCAAAAAGACCCGACACGCCCGGCAAAACGTCAATTACCTCGGTCGCTATCTGAAACGGCCACCGATTGCCGCCTCAAAACTGCGTCATTACACCGGCGGAGTCGTTGTTCATCATTACTATGACCACCGGACTCAGCAACACCGTACGCAACGACTCAGCCAGGAAGAGATGCTGTGGCGCTATATCAGCCATATCCCGTCACGTCATTTTAAGATGGTGAGGTATTACGGTTTTCTGGCCAACTGCAAACGGGGTGAGTTATTGCCTAAGGTCTACACCGCCCTGGGGATTGAAATGAAGAAAAAACCGCAGAAACCGGGCTTTGCGTCGCTGATGAAACAATTTACGAATGTGGATCCTTACCAGTGCGTGTTGTGTGGTAGTCGGATGGTTTTTAACAGTGCGGAAGCCGGTATCCGTGCAGAAGAGTTATTGGCGCGACGTCGGCAGGAGTTCAAAACAGAGCGATGGTTGCGGCAGGCGGCATAGGGAAGATCTGCCTGAAATTTGGATTGGGCATCAAAATGGGGGTTATTTTAACCAATCGTCAACGTCGCGCTGCATGAGCTGACGAAACTCATGGCCCTATCACCCTATTTTGCCTCTAACCTAAGGGAAAAAAAGGGATCCAACTTCCTAACCATGAACCTGAAGCGGCAAAGAATTCTTCTGTTCAGAAACCATGTGGCGCAGGGCATCTGTACTTTGTGGAGCGATGACGCCGAATTCAGATATCAAACCTCTTAATCGGTTATATGTTGCTGTTTTCTCTTCGATAAAACCTTGTCTGGTACGGTGTAGACATTGCATCGCCTGCTGGCTCTCATCCTTCACTGGCACGAACCGCATATGCGGGCGACGGACAGCCTCACAAATAGCCTAGGCATCAGCTGCATCATTTTTCCATGATTTACCGGCCATGCGGTAAGGCGATACGAACTTTGCAGCCATCAAACGGGGCTCATGGCCATACTGCCGAAACACTCTTGCCCAGTAATGGGCGCCGGAGCACGCCTCCATCCCGATGACACAAGGAGGTAAACTTGCAATCAACTCTGGAAGCGCTGCACGCGATACTTTGGGTTTAACCAGAACAGTTTTTCCATTTTGATCAACGCAGTGAACAGCGAACACATTTTTAGCAAGATCGATACCGACAGTAGTGATAGTCATAACGAATCCCTCCAAGGCTATGTTTACCCCATGATTGCACAATAGTTAATCAGGCGCATATCCAGGGGAAGTCCCTTCCATTCGTTAAGACTAAATTTTGACCTATTCTACCCGGCCGTCGCACAGTGGTAGTATGGGTGCCCTCAGCAGCCATCAGGGAAAGATAATGAGAGCAAGTATTAGAGCGAAGATAGTGAAAGTATGTGAAGCCAAGATTGCGGCTAAAGGGGATAATGTTGGCGTGTCATTTTATGCTTTTTTTGCCAACAAGAATGATGACCCGGAATTACTCATGGAAGTAGCCCAATGGTGGATCATGGAGATGAAGCTGGACCACTTTGAAAAAGCCAGAAAAATCATATTTCTTGCATAAGGAGAGCATAAAAATCTGTGGGGAAATGACGTAACACGTTGATGGAATGGTCATATTTTTCTCACCCACCTTCTGCTTTTACTTCAAATCTAGCTTGCTATGATGTGACCAGTATCATGGCGTGCCCCAAGTTTTTTCATGCTCTCCTAAATAGAGTTTTAGTCTGAAAACTGTAGGTGGGTGATTTCACCCCAAAAACGACTCAACATGCTCACAAGTTTCAGGATGACTGCATTATTAACTTCTAAAATAGTTTGTGTTATCGACTTTTGATATTAATGCAGTCGCCTTCTGAAAATGACACTGAAACCTGCCGAAGCGGGTTTTGTATTATTTCGGGCGCTTCGTCCAAGCGGCGCGCATGACAGGCATAAACGTTGGCGGTATGACACCCATTTTTGGTAATGGGATCTTGACTGTTATACCAGGTGATGCGTCAAACCACACGTCATTGAAGGGTAGTTTTTGAAGCCGATTCAAGTCGAATTTTGTCGGAACATCAAGCCCAGCGGTATCAAGTTGTTCATTAATGACAAATTCCCCATCGTAGACCTTACCGATCTGTGACGTTCCATAGGTAATAAGCACCGCGTTAATATCGGTAAACACGTTCAGTATAAGCCCGGGGCGCGGGTATGGCCCAGGGTTGCCTAAGTCCTCGCGATGAGGAAACTTACACCAGAGTATGTCTCCGGGCTTCGGTAATGGTTTAAAATCAGTAGCCATGCGCTTCCTGCTTATTTGAATAATGGAGAGTCCAGATCTTCTTCTGAGATTTCCATACCTGACATTTTAGAAATGACAGCATGCTGGGCATCTGTCAGTGGGCCATTATCAAGTTCATAGGCTGGTAGAACATCGTGCGCCAGGTAGCGTAACGCTTTATGGACTAGCTCAGTCTGGTTAAGAGCCAGCTCTTCCATAAGGCGGGTAAACGTTTCTTCGCTTACTCCGTACTCGTTGTCACGCGCACGCAGCTGGAAAAGAAATTTCTTCGGCGTAGTTTGTGCGCGGGTTTCTACTTTGCTTTTACCGACGCGTGGATGGCGTTTAACTGTCGCGGCTATATTAGTTTCATCAATAGTCGTCATGATTAACCTCTCTTTCTTATGACTATATGTAAAGCATATAGTCATAGCATACTACTTCCTATATAGATTGTATATAGCAGTCATTGTAAGACGATTGCTGGCGACTAACAGCCGTGGCAGAGGTATGCGGAGAGCTGATAAAAGATGTATCAATGATGGGTTAACATTTTTCCGTGCCCTGATATTATTCATCATTTAACACTAATGCTGTTAACTGTTCTGTTTTACGCAAGAATCCATTTATCGCAACAATACTCTTTCATTAGGGCTCTGTCGCATTAGCGTAGAGAAGTTAGCAAAAGTGACGCTGCCGGTTATTTAGGCAGCCAACAGATAAAATTGTTCCGCAGGTGACAATCCCTCATTTTGCGGATGTTGATATTGTCCTTTACGTTCATGTGGATCAATTCGATGCCAACCAGGAGCGTCTGTGCCCGCCGGAACAATTTGAATCCCAGCATCAGGCGTATACGACGTTTGATATTTCGGTGATCCTGCTCAATCAGGTTATTCAGATACTTGTTCTGTCTGACAGTAATGGTTTCTTCTTCTGGTTTGTCGGCGTTGAGTGTAGTCAGCGCTGCCGTGTTGCCGCCACTTTTATCAAGGGTCACTATTTCAGGTTGATCATGGTGTCGAATGGCTTTGCGAAAGAAGCGTAATGCAGCTGCAGCATCCCGTTTGGCGGTCAGCAGGAAGTCGATGGTCTGGCCTGAATTATCCACCGCGCGGTACAGATATTTCCACTGACCTTTGACTTTGATGTAGGTTTCATCCATGCGCCACCGACGACCTACTGAGCGTTTATGTCGTCGAAATACCTTATCCAGCAAGGGCACCAGACGGATGACACAGCGGTGTAACGTGGAGTGGTCAACAATAACGCCACGCTTTGCCATCATCTCCTCGAGATTACGCAGGCTGAGGGCATAAGCGAGATACCAGCGAACACATTGCGCGATAACATCAGTGGGGTAATGCAGGCGACGGAAGGCTTTTCGGATTAGAGACATGGGCAAGCAACATTGTAAAAAAACAGCATGTTACCTGACGACGCCTTAATGCGACAGAGC